>CALHVH010000092.1 GCA_938039225.1 uncultured Gammaproteobacteria bacterium | reverse complement strand
GATTCAATAACAAAGCCCAGTGGTGCTAGGCGCTCTGCGAGTATATTTTGACAGTTAGCATCCAAAGGTGTTATTGATTCACAGCGAACCAGTTCTTGGGTGAGTTGTACAGTTGCTGAAGACATTATTTAAAGAGTTCGCTGTATTGTTCGGCTTTAAAGCCAATATGGTAAGTATCGTCATTAATTAAAAGAGGACGTTTCATTACAGTTGGATTTTCAGTGAGTAAATTGATTACTTTAGTGGCCGATGATATATCTTTATCAGCCTCATCCAATTTACGCCAGGAAGTGCCACGTTTATTAACCAGTACCTCTGAATCGGTATTAGCAACAATAGCTTTCCATTCGGTTTTACTGACAGGATTGTCACGAATATCAATAAATTCAAATTCAATATTATTCGCTTCAAGCCACTTACGCGCTTTACGCACCGTATCGCAATTTTTAATGCCAAGTAGTTTCATATTAATCAACAATACGTAGTAGTTCGTTGACAGATACTTTGCCACGAGTTTTGCTATCCACTTGCTTTACAATGACCGCGCAGTACAAACTGTGTGTACCATCTTTGCTAGGAAGATTGCCACTCACCACCACCGAGCCTGCTGGAATGCGACCATAGGTGATTTCTCCCGTCATACGATTATAAATCTTGGTACTTTGGCCAATATAAACACCCATAGAGATGACAGAGTTCTCTTCTACGATAACGCCTTCAACCACTTCTGATCGAGCGCCGATAAAGCAATTGTCTTCAATAATTGTAGGGCCAGCTTGCAATGGTTCTAACACACCACCCAATCCAGCGCCGCCACTAAGGTGTACATTTTTACCGACTTGAGCACATGAACCCACAGTTGCCCAGGTATCAATCATGCAACCTTCATCCACATAGGCGCCTACGTTTACGTAACTAGGCATAAGGACAGTGTTCTTTGCAATGTATGCCCCGTTACGAACAACGGCAGTTGGCACTACGCGAACACCTTCAGTACGGAAATCATCGTCGGTGTAATTGGCGTATTTCATATCGACTTTGTCGTAAAATTTAGTAAAGCCAGCGTCTTGAACACGATTATTGTTAAGACGAAAATTGAGTAATACGGCTTTTTTCGCCCATTGATTCACAACCCAATCACCGTCAATTTTTTCGGCAACTCGAAGCTGGCCACTATTAAGTTGAGAGATTGTGGTGTTAACCGCATCACGAATTTCTTGAGACGAGTTTGTTGGGCTAATGCTGGCACGCTCTTCGAAAGCGCCTTCTATGATTTTACTTAAGTCGGACATGATAAACCTTTATCGTAATAATTAATTTTGTTGGTAATCGTTTTAAAAAGCTAAGGCATCAACCTTGCTTTGGTTTTTTTGGTCAAGAATGAACTGAATTTTAGCAGCTAGTTCTTGTTCTTGCTCATTGCTGAGTTTTTCTTGATTGATATTGCTCAAGTAGAATACGTCTTCGGCTCTTTCACCAATGGTAGTAATTTTAGCAAGATTAATATCGATATTTAACTCCGAGAAACAATAGCTAACCAAAGCTAATAAACCGGGTCTATCTAAGGTTTCCAGTTCAAGAATGGTATAGCTGTCGGAAGGATCCTCAGAATAGGTGATTTTTGTAGGAGCATCAAACACACGCATTTGTCGAGTAAGGCGAGTATTAGGTAGCTTGTACATTTCTTGTGAATGTAATATTTCAGAAATCATTTTTTCAATTTGGGTAATCCGTTCGTCACTGATAATAATATCTTTTTTGGCTTCGCGTACTCTAAAGGTTAAGGCTACCGAGTTTTGGCCACGAATGATTTTTTTATTGTGATACAACTTAGCGTTGTAAATATCCAGATTTAAATTATCTAGAGCAACGCACACTTTGGTAAATAAATGTTGATCATAGTCTGCCGCCACAAAAATATCTAAGGCTTTCTGGTTGTCGTATTCGTTTAGACGGTGTGTGCTTTGACGGCGAATCGAAACCAAAGGAAATTCTTTGTTATTAAGTAGTACACGCGTATGCCAACGAAGTTCACCATAACTGTGACGTAAAAAATACTCATCATCTATGGTTTGCCAAAGCTTTTCAATTTTCTCTGTAGGGTACTCTTTGCTGAGTCTTTTTAGCGTGCTGGATTTTTTGCGAGCGATATGTTCTTCTACATCTGGAGCTTGGCTTTCAAAGTTGGCCAATGTGTATTGGAATAACTTGGCAAATAAAACCGCTTTCCATTGATTCCAAAGCTCTGGGTTTGTGCCCTTAACATCGGCAATAGTTAGTAGATATAAATAGTTAAGATTACGTTTGTTTTTGACGGTTTTAGCAAATTCTGAAATGATTGCGGGATCGTCAATATCTTTCTTTTGTGCGGTAACAGAAAGTAAAAGATGATTTTTCACTAAGAAACTTAATAGCTCAGTATCCTCATCATCCAACCCATAAGATTTTCCAAAATCCTCTACGTCTTTGGTGCCCAAATTGGAATGGTCGCCATCTCGTCCTTTGGCTATATCGTGAAATAAACCTGAGAGCAGAAGTAAATTAGGCTTGTCTAAACTCTTAACCGCATCATTGAGAAAGGTTTCGTCATGCTCAAGCGTTAATAGATTTTGAATTTCCTTAATTACAAATAAAATGTGTGCATCTACGGTGTAGGCATGAAACAAATCAAATTGCATATGTCCAACAATGTCACCAAAGGTAGGCATGAACTTACCCAATACGCCATGGCGGTTCATGCGAGCAAGGGTATTGTATATGCGATAAGGGTTATTAAAAATGTCTAAAAAAAGTGCCTTATGTTTAGGGTTATTTCTGAAGTCATCATTAATTTTATCTAAAGCTTCATGTAATTTACGATTGGTTCTGGCCGTAATGCCACGTAAATTTTCTTGTTTTTGCCATACGCTAAACATTTTTAATATTAGGCTTGGGTCTTTTTCAAATTCTTGATCTGTTTTTAAGTCTAGGTAATTATTACGACTTTGCAGTTGTTCATCAATTGGGTAAATCTTAGGATTTTTCTTTTCTAAAATAAGCTCTCTAAACATTTGTAAGAGCATCCAATTTAATCGCGATAAGGTTAAAGCCGCTCGATAATAATCTCGCATGAATAATTCAACCGGGCGTCTTGAATCTGTACCTTGGTAACCCAATTGTTCAGCAATTTTTAGTTGTGCATCAAACAATAAGCGATCTTCTCGTCCACCATTAAGTAAGTGCAGGGCAAAACGAATTTTCCACAAAAAGGTTTTGGCTGTACTTAGCTCGTCATATTCTTGTTGAGTGAGGAATTCAAGTTCAACTAACTCATGCAGTAAGTCAGCATCAAAGTGTCGCTTTAGTACCCACGCAATAACCTGCATGTCACGTAGACCGCCAATGTTTGCTTTAACGTTAGGTTCTAAATTGTAAGCCGTATGTCGATATCGATGATGGCGTTGTTCTTGTTCTTCAAATTTAGCTTCAAAGAACTTGGCAGATGGCCATAATTTCTTTGGCCCAGTGGCGTCAATCATGGCTTGGTATTCGGCTTGGTCACCAATAATTAAACGCGCTTCTTGTAAACTGGTAGCAATGGTTATGTCGCTTTTACTGGCGCTTATGGTTTCTTTAAGCGTTCTTACGCTGTGCCCGATTTCTAAACCAATGTCCCATAAGGCCGTTAAAAATTCTGACAGAGGACCTTCTATTTTTTTGTCATATTTTTTAGGAAGCAAAATCATGAGGTCGATATCTGAGCCAGGATGTAATTCAGAGCGACCATAACCACCGGTTGCGATTAGGCTGGGTTGTTTTAAGTCTTGAAAAGGGCTTAGATAATGTTGCCAAAGATCAATCAGAATCGAGTCAATCGTATCGGATGCTTCTTTGAGAAGTAAACCTACGTCTTTTCCAGCTTCAAATTGGGACTTTTGGGATTCACGCAAGGCGTCTACGCGGTTTTTGCTGGCTTGGATTAACTCAGTGGGGTAAGGCATTATATTGGTCTGCAGTCTGGGAAATTCTTTTAGCTAATTTTAGACTGTTTATGAGTTGGTCGTTTATATATTTCCTGATGCACCAAGAGTGAGCACTTCATAACCGTTCTGAGTTACAAGCACGGTATGTTCCCACTGAGCTGAAAGAGAGTGATCTTTTGTAACCACGGTCCAGCCATCAGGAAGCAGTTTTACATCACGTTTGCCAAGATTAATCATCGGTTCAATAGTGAATATCATGCCTTCTTTTAAGGTCTCAAGCGTGCCAGGTTTTCCATAATGTAATACTTGAGGGTCTTCATGAAATTCTTTACCTATTCCATGACCACAGTACTCACGCACAACCGAGCAGTTTTGTGATTCGGCGTATTTTTGAATGGTATGACCGATATCGCCTAAACGAATCCCAGGTTTGACCATTTCAATACCGCGTTTCATGCATTCATGCGTGATGTCAGCTAAGCGCTTGCCACGAATCGAAGGTTTACCAACATGGAACATACGACTGGTATCACCATGCCAACCATCAATGATGACGGATATATCGATGTTTACAATGTCGCCATTTTTTAGTTTCTTATCACCAGGAATACCATGACAAACCACGTGATTCACCGAAGTACAAATGGATTTAGGAAAGCCTCTGTAATTAAGTGGGGCAGGTACGCCTTTTAGTTCTTTAGTGATGAACTTATAACAAATTAGGTCTAATTCGCCTGTTGTGACACCTGGTTTCACATGTTCACCAATCATATCCAAGACCGATGCCGTAGCACGTCCTGCGATACGCATTTTTTCTTGTTCTTCAGGGGTTTTAATGTGAACTGCCATGCTGGGGTCTTGCCTTGTGATGAGGGAATTAGTTTGCTGTGAGTGCAGCATTTTATAGTAAATATGGGTCAGTGCGTAACATACTGATATTTATAGCTAAAAGCATTGATGCGTGGGAAGTTAAAGCGTAAAAAGAAAATTATTAGAGATATTTTTGATAACCTTGCTAGCATTTTTAAATTCTGTTACTTGACAGAAATGACGATAATTCTATATTGTAGACTTTTATAATCTAGAAGATATATTCAAGTTTAACATTGCTAATAAGGAAAATTTTAAAATGTACTTTAGACAATTTTTTTTTTCGTTTTTAATTTTTATCTTTTTATTTGTATCATCTGAAATTTATGCAGATATAGTATTAACTTCACTTGTAGCAAAGAATAGCAAAAACTGCGCAGGAAATGCAGTTTATCTTGGTCCTAACAATGTAAAGCACCATTGGGGTTCTTGTGTGAGTGTCAACAAATTTAGAATAAAAACAAAATATACTCGAAATAGAGACGAGTGTGCAAAAACTAATTGGGTATACGTAGGTCCAAATCGTGCAGATAAGCACGGTGGATATTGTGCAAGTCTTGTTAGTGAAAATTGGAAATTGCAAGCACGTGAGGAACGCTGGGATAAAGATTGTGGAGGAAATTCCACAGAGGTATACGTTGGTGCCAACAATGTTAGAGCCCATTGGGGACACTGTTTATCAATTGTAAGTAAAAATACGATTGACCCTATAATACCACGCCATGGTGAATCAGAGTGTCGTTCTGAAATCTGGGAGTGTGAAAGACCAGATTCAACAAAAAGCGAAAAACACTGTTTTGGGATAATTGATAGGTGCATAGCGCCGGATATGCGTAATTTAATGCAAGAAATGGATGTTACCGTTTCAGATGGGCATCTTATAACCAATGTTAGCGCTACGGCACAACAAAAGAAAACAAATTACGAAAGATATCGTGAAAAACGTGATAAACAAAATGAACGTTTACATAATTACCTTAAAAGTGTAACAAAAATTATAGGTCTGAGAAATATTACTGGTGTTCTAAAGTCAATATTTGTTGGAGATAGAATCGGTGAAGAAGATTTTAGCCCTGAGGCAGAGAAAGAGTGGAAAGAATGGCGAGAAAAAAACCAAGATTTCAAAGACCACGTCGAAGAAAAAAATCAAATTGAACCTATTGAAATTATTATTAATTGATAAGCACTAAATCTGTGTCGCTAACAAAAGGAGATATTTTCTTTGCGGTTGGTTACACACGCAAGATAATGAAATTTAAACATGCAGGCCCCTGACAAAGACCTAGAAAACAGAAAACCAATTTGGTTTACATTCCAATGGCTATTCTGTGACATTGATCCAGTTGATTGTAACAAATAAAAGGACACACAATTAACTAGGCAAGGCTTAATGTTCTGCATGTAAGTTTTTAATTACAATAAAAACTCACTAAGAAAAGCTAATTCTGAATTTTTAAGTACTATAGAACTAGTCCAATCAAGATAAAAACTAATGCCCAGACATGACTAACACTGAGCAAGCTCAGTAAATTGAATTATCTATAGTAAAACCTTAAATAGGAATGGATTTAGTAATCTTGCTGTGGA
>CALHVH010000091.1 GCA_938039225.1 uncultured Gammaproteobacteria bacterium | reverse complement strand
GTTTAAGCTATGTTAATGAATTTTGGCCATTGGCGTTTTGCCAGTTTTTAGTGCTTGTATTAGCTATTGAAGCACTATCACGTTTACAGAATGATTATCCAAAACTACCATTACATACAGACTTACTGAGCGCTACAGATGACTTGCAAGAAAAACGATCTGAGCGAGATTGGCAGACTGAGAGCCAAGCCATAAAATCTGCGGTAATGGCCCAAAATTGGCATTTAGAAACGGGTTTTTCCTTACAAGAATTATCCAGGCGTTATGGGATGAATCAGTCTTATGTTTCTAGAGCCTTAAATCAGGGTTTGGGCCAGAATTTTAGTGAATTTATTAATATCCTTAGAATTGAACACGCAAAACATTTATTGCATGACTCAGATTTGAAGATTCTGGATATTGCTGTATCTTCAGGGTTTGGTTCTAAAGCTAGTTTTAATCGCCTATTTAAAAAATATTTAGGAATTACACCCACACAATTCAAAGCCAAAAAGGTCTCATAACTTAAAAACCTAGAGTGTTTTTATGGAATGCAACGCTAAGATATTGAAATTATTGAATAATTCAATCTCACATTAATTAAGGAGTTGATTATGAGCTTGCATCTCAGTAAATGTTTTTTCAGTTTAGTATTGTCATTTGTTGCCATTAATATCCAATTTAACTGTGCTGCACAGGAGTTTGAGTCAGTACAAAGGCTAACACCAACACAAATTAAGGCCGATTTGGAGATTATTGAAGAAGCCTATAATCGAATTCATCCTGGTTATTCACGATATGAATCGGAGGAGAACTTACAACAAGCCTGGTCAGACATAAGACAACTCGCTGAAAAGGAAAAAGGTTTAAGTATTGAGCAGTTTTATTTAGAGATTCAAAAAAACTTGGTCATGATTCGTTGCGATCATACTAAAGCTGAATTACCAAAAATACTAGCTACTCAAAGAAATTCAGACCCTGTGTATTTGCCATTGCGTTGGACCTTTATTGAAGGCCGTGGCTTGATTACAGAAGATTTGCCATTGAAAGGTATTCAGTCTGGAGACGAAATCCTATCTATTGATGGACGCTCACTAGAAGAACTGAAAGCTAAGTTTCTACCCTATGGACCCGTTGATGGCTTTACAGAGTGGGGTAGAGCTGGAGAGCTGTCAGCTTCCTACGAGTTAATGGGAGGGGTGATTGATAATTTTTCGGCCTTGCTTTGGAATATACCTCCAGTGGCAAAATTAGAAATTAAATCAGCGAGTGGAAGTCTACGAGTCCTTGAATTAGATCGGGTTGTACATAAGGAATGGAAATCCCTACAGGGAGATTCTACCGATTTTGATGGCGCTGTCAGCTTTGAGAGGATAGGTGAGTCCGCGGCCTATTTAAAAGTAGACTCTTTTATTAACTATCGAAATTACGTCGATCCCAAGTCTGTATTTGAACCAATTTTTAAAGCACTGAAAAAAGAAAAGCGCAGTAAATTGATATTAGATTTACGTCAAAATGGTGGCGGTTCTAATGATGCTAGGTTAGAGTTATTTGCGAATCTAATTACTCAGAAAGTACAGCCGAAATTAGATATGCAAGTCAAAACATTGAATTTAGATGGTTTACGTGATTATTTGTGGACATGGGAAAAACGTGCCTTAAAACCTAACCCTTTGGGGTTTAAAAAGAATAAGGATGGCACCTATTCAATGAGAAGTTTCTTAGACGACGATTTAAAAAAAGTAAAACCTAGAAGGTATGCTTTTGATGGTGAGTTAATCATATTAACCAGTAATTCAAACTCTTCCGGTAGTACTAATTTAATTGCAACCTTAAAAAGTCATGCGGACGTAACATTGATTGGTGAAAAAACCGGTGGCAGTGCTGAAGGTCCAACTGCTGGTGTTTTGTTCTACCTTACATTACCTGAAAGTAAAATTAAAACTCGTCTACCTTTATTTATGCAATACAACAATGTAAAAAACTTTGAAAGGGGATTAGGTGTTAATCCTGACATTGAGGCTAAAACTACTGTGGAAAGTTTTAGAGCAGGTAAAGATGTGGCTTATGAGAAGGCTTTGGAGTATTTAGAGATTGATTGAAGTAGGATTTAGAAGTTAATTTAGATTTTATTTAAGCGAGGGACACCAGCCCAAAAGAAAGCTGGTGATTCGATGGTTTAATCATAAGTTAAGCGAATTCCTAGAAATGCGTAAGCATTATCTGGGATCCACAAAAAAAGGACTCCGAAGAGTCCTTTTTTTACTTTAAAACGTATTTTTTAAAGCAGCTGAGAAACTTGGAGCACAAATTGTTTGATTGCATGGTTTTTAGAGCTTGCAACCGACATTGACATTGCTGATCCTTTAGCTGTGATATTTTTTGAATTAATTATTTTTTCACTAGTATGTATTTCAACATCAGCATCAAAGTATGGATAAACTCCAGCAGCTAAACCAGAGCCCATGCGAACCATGCCTATCGTATTGAAAGATACAGAAACTACTTTATCAGCATCTTCGGGATTATCTACAACTGTTGCTCCACCTTTTTCAAAGCTAGTAGTAATGGATTGATAAAGATAATCACGATCTACAGAATCAAATTGTAAGTGATGTGAAATAGGAATAAATGATGAACCAACCATTGCCGTTGAAGTTGTCGTGGCAGACTCTGGAGCTTTTTTATATTCAAATGGTGCTACAAATATTTTTGACGTTTCAGAGAAATTTTCCAATTCGATGGTTTGTACTTTACTGGAAACAAACATTCCACGATTAGGATCCATTAGTGATGTGCAACCACTAATAAACAATATGCTTATGAGTATGAGTATTATTTTTTTATGCATTACTTTTCCTAAAAAATTTATTAAATCAATTCTAAAACTTTATTCAAAGTTTGACTTGGACGCATTGCTTCTTCAGCTAATTTTCTATCAGCAAAATAATACCCATCAATATCTACAGGTTTACCTTGTGCTACATCAAGCTCAGCGATAATTTTACGTTTATTCTCAGACAAGGCTTCAGCCAATTTAGCAAAGCGAGCTGATAATTCTGCATTATCTGTTTGTTCGGCTAATGCTTGTGCCCAATAAAGCGCTAAATAAAAATGACTACCTCGGTTATCAATTTCATTCACTTTACGTGAAGGTGACTTATCTTTCTCTAAATGTACAGCGGTGGCTTTATCTAAGGCGTCTGCAAGTGTTTTGGCGTTAGCATTATCAAATGTTTCAGATAAATGTTCTAAAGAAGCTGCTAGTGCTAAAAACTCACCCAATGAGTTCCAACGTAGATGACCTTCTTCATTAAACTGTTGAACATGTTTAGGAGCTGAACCACCGGCACCGGTTTCAAATAAACCGCCACCATTCATCAGAGGCACAATGGATAACATTTTGGCACTGGTGCCTAACTCTAGAATAGGGAAGAGGTCAGTTAGATAATCACGTAATACATTGCCGGTTACTGAGATAGTATCTTGGCCTTTACGTACCCGGTCTAAAGTAAATTTGGTGGCTTCAACCGGAGAAAGGATTCGAATATCTAATCCGCTGGTATCGTGTTGTGGTAAGTAAGAATTTACCTTTTTAATTAACTCAGCATCATGAGCGCGTTTCTCATCTAACCAGAACACCGCAGGTGTATTGCTAGCACGAGCGCGTGTAACGGCTAATTTAACCCAATCTTGAATTGGTAGGTCTTTGGCTTGACACATACGCCAAATATCACCTTCTTCTACAATGTGCTCGATGAGAACATCACCATTTTTATTGATAACTCGCACAACGCCATCCGACTTCATTTCAAATGTTTTGTCATGAGAGCCATACTCTTCAGCTTTTTGAGCCATCAAGCCAACATTAGGAACAGTACCCATAGTGGTAGGATCAAAAGCACCATTAGCAATACAGTCATCAATGGTTGCTTGATAAACACCTGCATAACTACTGTCTGGAATCACTGCTTTAGTATCTTGTAGTTTGCCGTCTTTATTCCACATCATGCCTGAGCTACGTATCATGGCTGGCATTGATGCATCAATAATGACATCACTTGGAATATGTAAGTTAGTGATTCCTTTATCAGAATCAACCATCGCTAAATCAGGACCCATTTCTAGAGCTTCAGCAATTTCTTCTCTAATCTGAAAACGAGTTTCAGCATCAAATAAATCT
>CALHVH010000090.1 GCA_938039225.1 uncultured Gammaproteobacteria bacterium | reverse complement strand
TACTTTTTCAGGAATTATTTTAATAGTTTGATAATCAACTTTTTTATCAAGGTAACTGTTTTTCTCAATTAGCCAGTGCTTAATATTATGAAGTAGTTCAGAGGTGTGAATACGAACGGTTTTATGAATTTCAGCAACACCAAAGTCTTCGTTAATAAATGGCGTAACACTTTCGAGTGTATTGCCAGCATAGTTTTTGTAGGTAGCATGGGATTGACGTTTTTTCCAGAAAGCAGCCTGTTCTACAGATTTTAATAAGCGAAATTGATTTAAATTGGTAATAAAATTTTGTTTAAATAATTTTTCCAATTCTTGGTATAAACCAAGAGAAGATTCTCTTTGTTCGCTGAATAAAATATTAGTAATCAATCTATAGCCAGTTATCGGATTGATAATTCCTGCAGCAACTTGAGATGACGAATCACGGTGATGGTTGTCAATGACTAAGACTTTTTTCCCACTAGTAATTAATCGATAGGCAAGAATACTGCCAGCAAGACCTTGTCCGATAATTAGGCTGTCATAGGAGTTAGTCAAAATTATTTTTTTACAAACATCAAGTCAAAAATTTCATGGCCAAGTTTTAAACCGCGTTGTTCAAACTTTGTTAAGGGTCTGAACTCAGGTCTAGGAATATAGTTCTCACTTGTATTTACAAAATCTGGGTGGCTTTGCATGACTTCTAACATGTGGTGAGCATATGGAGCCCAGTCTGTAGCCAAATGAACAAAACCATCTTTTGTTAAACGACTGGCTAAGAGCGTCATAAAATCACCTTGAATAATTCGACGTTTATGATGACGTTTTTTAGGCCATGGGTCAGGAAAAAATATTTGAGCGCCGCTTAATGTCTCTTCAGCTAATTGGTTTTTTAATACATCTACCGCGTCTCGTGTACTGACTCGTAGATTGCTCAAGTCCCTTTTCTCTATCTGTTGCAATAGTTGACCGGCACCAGGACGATGCACTTCAATACCAAGGTAATTATTTTGTTGGTTTTGATCCGCCATTTGAGCCAAACTGTCTCCATTACCAAAGCCTATTTCAAGAATAGTCGGTGCAGTCCGTCCAAATAAAGTGGGTAAATTCACAACTGCATCGGAGTAGTCTAGCCCATAGTTTTTCCAATGTTGCTCAAACGCTCGTTGTTGACCCTCTGTAAAACGGCCTTCACGTAAAACAAAGCTCTTAATGCCACGCGGGAATATTTGTTTAGAATTTTTGTTATCCATAAGCTTATTTTAACGCAATCGTATAATGGAGACTGCAGAGATGCTATAACTGATTGAAAAATCTACGTTATTGGCTTTAAGCAATATATTTTTCTCTGGCTGGCGTAAAATCACTGTTTTTGAGGTCAAACACCATATGGTTTCACTTGATATTCATATTGAAGCCCTATACTGAGACCAAATTACTTTGCTATTAATTAGCTTAATCAAATAAAGACTGAAAAAACTATGCGCGTAATTAAATGGATATTTGGACTACTCTTGCTTCTGCTTATGTTAGTTGTGATTGGAGTTGCGATTTTTGTGAGCACCTTTGATGCCAATTCTTATAAAGAAAGAATCATTCAAACGGTAAAAAATGAAACGGGTCGAGACTTGAGTCTTAATGGTGAACTTAAAACCAGCTTTTACCCATGGTTAGGGATTGAAGTAAATGAAGCAATATTAAGCAATGCTCAAGGTTTTGTTGCAGATCAATTTTTAACAGTAGAGAAGGCCTCCATTCGTTTACAGTTGTTGCCGCTCATTAAAAAAAATGTGGTGGCTGATCGAATTCAATTAGATGGTGTAGAGGTGTGGTTAGAGCGAAATACTCAAGGGCAAACCAACTGGGATGATATTCAAGAACGCTTCAGTGCTGATGAGTCTGAAAATGCTGTGTCTTCAAGTTCAGAAACAGAAGGCTTAACGGGTAGTATCGCTGGCTTTAGTTTGCATAATGCAAATTTAAATTGGTCCGACTCCTTAAATAAACAAGAAATTGCTTTGACAATAAAGGAGTTTTCTACGGGTGAGCTTAAAGCAGGCACGCAAACTTCTATTGATAGTGAGTTTTCCTTTGAGTTGAAAGAACCCGTTATTCAGGGCCAGGTAAAACTGAAAGGTAGGACCTTGTTAAGTGATTTAGAAAACTTTGTATTTTCCGACCCAGTTATTAGTTTGGATATTCAAGGTTTAGATGCACAAGCTGAAAATATCCATGCCGATATTGATGTGACTGACATTCGGTATATTCAAGGCGAGCTCGTCTTAGGTAGTCCCGAGATACAGCTTGATATTACTAATATGCCAAGTTTAGCTAAAAAAGCTGAAATTATCATTAAAGCCTCAAACTTAACTTACAAGGATGATGTACTGAGTTTACCTAAAACTGATATTAAAGTTCAATTGCAAGGTAGTGCTTTACCTGGTGAAACTTTGCAAAGTGCTTTTCAAGCTGAGACATTGAGTTTTGCAAATAAAACTTTGGCCATAAACTCGTTTAACTTAAGCGGAACTGCTAATGGAGACTCTTTACCTCAGCAAGAGTTATCAGGTCAGCTTACTGCTCCTAATTTATCTGTAAACTTAGAAACTAACAAAGTTTCATTACAGAATTTTGTTGCTAAAGTTTTGGAGCTTGATATATCGGGTTCAGTCATTGGAGATAATATTAACGATGATAAATTAAAGTTATCGGGAGACATTAAGCTTGCGGAATTTTCTCCTAAACAATTAGCCGCTACACTCGATATTGAATTGCCTGAAATGTCTGATGAAGCTTGGACGCAAGCAAGTTTAGATACAAAGTTTTTGGCAACGAAGAACAGTGCATCGCTAACTCAGATGACGGCATTTATTGATGGTACGCAATGGCTAGGTAAAGCAGCCATTACGGATCTAGAGGCGAAGAAAATCACTTTTGATTTATCCGCCGAGAGTTTAGATGCCAACCGATTGATTCCACCAAAACAAGCGGATGCCTTACAAGACAAGCAGAGTTCGGCGGCTAAAGATGCGGCGATTAATGCCATAGTTATTCCTCAGGCGCCACTTAAAGAGTGGGACGCTAAAGGTTCACTAAAAGTTGGGAAGATGACAGTGGCCAATATTGTGACCACAGATTTAGAAGCCGGTATTAATTTATTAGACGGGAAATTACGCGTATTCCCTTCGAAAGCCGGTTTTTTTGGTGGGCAATATTCAGGGGATATTCGTCTGGACGTTAGTGGTGACGTTCCGCGACTACAAACGGCAGAAAATATTAGCAATATAGACTTAGCCGCAATGGGTGATGCTCTTTGGGAAAAACAAATGATGACGGGTTCTACCACGGGTCGTATCGTTATTGATACGCGCGGTAACACCATTGGTGAGATGCGGACTAATGCACTGGGTGATATGGATTTAAAAGTCAATGATGGAGTACTGCAGGGTTTTGATTTGAATTACGCTGTGGCAAACGCTCTAGCTTTATTACGTAAAGAATCAAACGAAGCAGTAGATACTGAGCAAACGGCTTTCAAACAATTATCCGCTACCGCTACCGTTGCTGAAGGCTTACTGAAAAATGAAGATTTTTTGGCTGTGATGCCGCGTATGCGAATAAGAGGTAATGGACAATTGAATTTAAGCAGTAATGACATTAATTATTCAGTAAATGCAGATATCTTGGAAAGTAAGTCTGCGACTTCTGGCTCAAGTGCGGAATTGAGTTTAGATGAATTGGTTGGTGCCAGCATTCCCGTTAAAATTACCGGCACTTTATTTGAGCCAAAAATCAGACCTGATGTTGCGGGCTATATTCGTAAAAAAGCGGAAGATAGGGTAAAAGAAGAGCTGGAAGATAAGATAAAAGATAAACTGGGCGATAAATTAGGTGGGCTCCTCGGTGGTAATAAGAATGACCCCGCTGCGATAGAGGAACCGGAAAATACAGAGTCTGATGATCAATCAAATACTGAAGCAACTGAGGCTACAGAAAATAAAGAATCAAAACCCGAAGAAGTTGATCCGGTTGAGCAGAAAAAAGATGAACTGGAACAAAAAGCTAAAGACAAACTTAAAAGCTTATTTGGTAAATAAATAAATTTATGAAAGTAGTTACTCTTAAATACATTATGTGCTTAGTTCTTAGCAGCGCATTTGCCACAGCTAGTGTTCAGGCAGCAGAAATGTTAAAAATGGAAGTGGAACGCAAGGGTAAGCGGTACTTCCTTGATAGCTCTCTTTTAGTGGATGTGCCTAAAAATACGATGTTTGAAGTATTGACTGATTATAATAATATGCATCATTTTTCTCGTGGTATAAAGCAAAGTCAGGAAGTGACTCCTGCGGCAGATGGTACTCGCCGAGTATTTAGTCATTTGCAGGGCTGTGTGGCTTTTATTTGTCGCAGCGTGGAAAAAGTGGAGCTCATGGATACCATTGAAAACCAGAGAATCGTAACTTTGTTATTACCTGAGTTAAGTAAAAATGTGCGATGGAATAAAACCCAGTGGGATTTACTTGAAGTACAGGTAAAAGCTGACGATGCCTCTAAGGTTGATAAAATACTGACACAAATTGATTATAAAATGGAATTTGAACCAGGCTTTTGGGTGCCTCCTTTACTTGGTACCTACATGATTAAAAAATCATTAGCCAAAGATGGATTAGAAATAGTTGAGCGTATGGAAAAATATGCTCAAGGAAGATCTGAAATATCATTCGAAAAAAATAAAAATTTTCCTTTATTAGAGCTTCCACAAGTCGATTTTGTGAAATTCAAAAAAGCAGAAGAAAAAAGCAATTCTCAGGAAATGAAACCCGTTGAGTAAATTTTCAAAAGAGGTTCTGGCCTGGTATGAGCAGTTTGGACGTAAATCACTTCCTTGGAAACTGAGTTCAATCCCAAAAAAAGACAGGCCTTACCATATTTGGTTGTCGGAAGTAATGTTGCAGCAAACGCAAGTCACTACAGTGATTCCCTATTATCAAAAATTTATTGGATCATTTCCTAATTTAGAAACCTTAGCATCTGCTACACAAGACGATGTGTTGGCTCATTGGTCAGGATTAGGTTATTACGCTAGAGGTCGGAACCTTCATAAGGCGGCCATAGATATGTGGGAAAACTTTCGAGCCGTACCAGATGATTTCGACACTTTATTAGCCTTACCCGGAATAGGCCCTTCTACGGCTGGTGCAATCATGGCACAAGCATTTAATCAATCTTATCCCATACTAGATGGTAACGTTAAACGAGTGTTGGCAAGGTATTTTGCAGTGGAAGGTTGGTATGGTGTCAGTGCAGTTGGTAAAAAACTGTGGAAGCATTCATCTGATGTCACACCAAAGGAACGAGTAGCCGATTACACCCAGGCGATTATGGATATTGGTGCGTTAGTGTGTAAGCGTAGTAAGCCATTATGTGAAAAATGTCCTTTACAAACAAATTGCCTAGCGTTTAATTCCAACAGAATTTCTGAACTTCCGACTCCTAAACCCAAAAAAGAAAAGCCGATTAAGCAAGCTTATGTATTATGTGTGCTGGATAGACAAACTGTATATTTACAGCAACGCCCACCTACGGGCATTTGGGGTGGGTTATGGTCTTTCCCGGAGTTTGACTCTAAGCAAAAATTGATTAATTTTTTAGAAAAGAATTTTTCACGACAGAGTGAGTTCGATACCTTAGAGTCATTTAGACATACGTTTAGTCATTATCATCTCGACATTCATCCCCACGTATTGCAGCTATCAGATAAAATAGCAATGAATCAGTCTATCCATCAAATACAAGATTCGTCTGCAAAGTATTTTCCATTACAAGGTGAATTAGAGGTTGGAATTGCCGCGCCTGTAAAGCGTTTACTTGAAGACTTATCACAATTGAATTTATAAACCATTATTGAGAATAAAATGAGCAGAATCGTACAATGTGTCTTACTGAAAGCTGAAGCTGAAGGTTTGGATTTTCAACCTTATCCAGGTGACTTAGGGCAACGTATTTTTGTCTCGGTGTCTAAGCAAGCTTGGCAGCAGTGGCTAGGACATCAAACAATGCTAATTAATGAATATAGGCTAAGTCCAATTAATGCCAAGGACAGAAAGTACTTAGAAGCTGAAATGGAAAAGTATTTCTTTGGAGAGGGCTCTCAGGCTCCGGCAGATTTTGTTGCGCCAGACGCGGAATAAGCTAAATAAAAGTCTGGACTCATTCATACAAAAACCCTTGAAAATAGCTGATTTTGCTGAAAAAAAAGACTCAAATACGCTTTTTGAGGCTTTTCACTTGACTGGCAGTCCGCAGTCCGCATAATACGCATCCTTGAGCGCTTTTCAGCCCTCAAAGCTTGTCATTCGACAATATACCCTGGCCGGGTAGCTCAGTTGGTAGAGCAGCGGATTGAAAATCCGCGTGTCGGCAGTTCGATTCTGCCCCCGGCCACCATTTTCATAATCTCAATTATAAAAATGATAACCGTGTTCAGTCGAACTGGT
>CALHVH010000089.1 GCA_938039225.1 uncultured Gammaproteobacteria bacterium | reverse complement strand
CCTATGGGTGTAGAGGAGCTCAGTAATTTACAAGCAGGCAAACAATCAAAAGGCAATTGGAAATGGATTGTTCTCAGTCTATTAGCGATTGCTACTCTGATTACGCAATATATACATCAACAACGAAGCGAACTGGCTATTCATCCAAGTTTTGGCGAACCCATTCAAAAACTGTATGCAAAACTAAACTTACCGCTTGAGCCCAACTGGAATTTAGATGCGTATTCGATTAATGCCAGCAGTGTGTCACTCAACCCATTAAATCCCGATCAATTGGTGGCTAGTTTTAACTTAAGCAATACCGCAAATCATGCACAAGTTTTTCCCGTTATTCGTTTAAGTTTATTTGATCGCTGGCGCGAACGCATCGCTTACAGAGACTTAAGCGTGCAAGACTATTCTCCTGAAGACTTTAAAGACAACAACATGCTATCGGCCCGTGGACGCATTGAAGTGCGTGTGGTGATTGAAGATCCCGGTTCACAGGCTTTAGATTTTAATGTGAATGTCTGTTTACCCCGTGGCGAAGTCATTCGTTGTAAAGAAAAAACGGAATAAGTCTGTATAATTACGCGGCATTTCACTTCTTGCCGTTTAATTCTTGTATGCCCTATCAAATAAGCCAAGCTAATCAATTTATACATCCAATTACTATTGGTCCGTATACCTTTGACAACAATTTAGCTTTAGCCCCAATGGCGGGTGTTACCGATAGGCCTTTTCGCATGTTATGTAAAATGCATGGTGCCGGAATCGCTGCCTCTGAGATGCTTACCGCTGATAAGTCTTTGTACCATACCCGTAAATCGAAGCTTCGCATGGACCACACAGGTGAAACAGGACCGCGAATTGTGCAGATTGCTGGCGGTGATGCCGAAATGATGGCAGAAGCGGCACAGATAAATGTAGAGCATGGTGCTCAAATAATTGATATCAATATGGGCTGCCCTGCTAAGAAGGTTTGTAACAAGGCGGCAGGCTCAGCTTTAATGCAAAATGAAGAGCTAGTTGCGCAAATTCTACACGCTACTGTACAAGCGGTGAACGTTCCAGTCACTTTAAAGATAAGAACCGGCTGGGATAGAGAGAATAAAAATGCCATGACCATTGCACGTATCGCCGAAGATTCTGGCATACAAGCTTTGGCAGTTCACGGCCGAACTCGCGCAGATAAATATATGGGCGAAGCCGAGTACGAAACGATTCGTGCGATTAAACAACAACTTAGCATACCTGTATTTGCCAATGGAGACGTGACTTGCCCTATCAAGGCTGAAGAGGTTTTACAACACACACAAGCCGACGGATTAATGATTGGCCGAGCTGCCCAAGGCAGACCATGGATCTTTAATGAGATTGCCCATTACCTAGAACATAAAAGTCTTTTACCAGCACTAGCAATTCAGAAACAGCGTGCTATTATGTGCAGCCATTTGAATGATCTGTATTCATTTTATGGCGACCAGCAAGGTTTACGTATAGCTCGTAAGCATATCGGCTGGTACTGTAAAAGCGCGGCGCAATTGGTAGATCAATACCAAATAGAAATAGAAAAATCGCGTGCACAGATTGTTAGGGCAAAGTGTATTGAATCTCAACTGAGTTTAGTACATGAAATGTTTGAATCATTAGAGTGTAATTTATCTGAAACAAACACTGAGCTTGTTGCTTAACAAACTCATATCAGTTGATCACGCATTAATTTTAGTTTGATGTTTTTTTAATAAAGCGTCACAGCTGGAATTTCTGTAAAGTTTTTGTTTTTCAACCTTACTTATAATTTGACAAGAAGTTCTGAATCCATGAAACCAACAAATATCGCAACAACTAACAATGTTCATAACCTGACTCTAGTAAAAAACAAGCTTAACCAAAGCGAGCAATTACTAAGTCAAAACAAACCACTTCGCACTTGTGCTGATGAAGCTTTACAAGAATATTTTTCGAATTTAAATGGACACAAGCCATCCGGCATATACAACTTAGTGTTACAAGAAATTGAAATTCCTTTATTAAAGCAAATCCTAAAGTACACTGGCGGCAACCAAAGTCGTGCAGCTATTTTGCTCGGCATCAACCGCGGCACTTTACGTAAAAAACTAAAAACTTACGGTATGCTCGACTAATATCGAGATTGACCGTTTGTTAAAATTGACGCTCCGCTCCTGTCACAAGGTCGGGGCGTTTATTATTTGTACTTATTGATTTAATAGTTAAAACACCATGTTATTGCAATATTAAATTGCGCTTTAAAGGATCGCTCTATGCCCATCGTTAAAACTGCCCTTCTTTCTGTATCCGATAAAACTGGCCTTGCTGAGTTCGCTCGTGGCTTAGCTGCACTAGGCGTTACCCTACTATCCACAGGTGGTACCGCCAAACATTTACGTGATAATGGTTTACCGGTTAAAGACGTGTCTGAGCACACTGGTTTCCCAGAAATCATGAATGGTAGAGTAAAAACCTTACACCCTAAAATTCATGGCGGCTTATTAGCAAGACATGGAGTAGACGATGCCGTATTAGCCGAACATGGTATTGATACTATTGAATTATTAGTCGTTAATTTATATCCCTTTAAAAGCGTTATTGCAAAATCAGACACCACCATGGATATAGCCATTGAAAATATCGATATTGGTGGCCCAACAATGTTGCGTGCTGCGGCAAAAAATCATGCCTCTGTTGGTGTGTTAGTAGACCCAGCTGATTATTCAAGTACATTAAATGAATTGAAAGCCACTCAAAAACAACTATCGGATGACACACGTTACCGCCTAGCTTGTAAAACCTTTGCTCATACAGCTTCATATGATGCAGCGATTAGTAATTACTTAAACCTGCACGACCAAGATGGCACGCACGATGTTTTCCCGGACGAATATACATACCAATTTACCAAGTCAATGGATTTACGCTATGGCGAAAACCCACATCAACGCGCCGCCTTTTACACCATGCCCGCTGAAAGTGGAGCAAACATAGCCAGCGCTAAAATGCTTCAAGGTCGTGCCTTGTCTTATAACAATATTGCTGACGCCGACACAGCTTTAGAAACCGTTAAGGCATTTGATGAGCCTGCTTGTGTCATTGTTAAACACGCTAATCCGTGTGGTGTTGCTGTGGCTAATAATATTTTAAACGCTTATCAAAGCGCCTTTATATGCGACAGTACCTCAGCCTTTGGTGGCATCATTGCGATTAATAGGAAATTCACTGCCGAACTTGCTGAGTTGATCTTAGCTAAGCAATTCGTTGAAGTCATTATTGCTCCAAGCGTTGAAGAAGAGGCGCTTGAGGTTTTAAAAACCAAAAAGAACATAAGAGTATTAGTAACCGGGGACTGGACACAGGAAGCAAAAACCTCGGTAATCGGACATGTAGCTAAGCGTGTACATGGTGGAGTTCTTTTGCAAGAAAGAGATGAACATGAAGTCTCTTTAAATGAATTAAAAGTTGTGAGTGAACGTGCCCCAACAGATGCTGAGTTACGCGACCTTCACTTTGCCTGGAAAGTGGCTAAGTTTGTTAAGTCTAACGCCATTGTGTATGCCAATAACCAAGAAACGGTAGGCATTGGTGCTGGACAAATGAGTCGTGTTGATTCTGCTCGCATTGCCATCTTAAAAGCACAAGACGCGGGTTTAGAAATTCAAGGTTCTGCCATGGCCTCAGATGCCTTCTTCCCGTTCCGAGATAGCATTGATAATGCGGCTAAAGCTGGAGTAACGGCAATCATTCAACCAGGTGGGTCTATTCGTGATGAAGAAGTTATTGCCGCCGCCAATGAGCATGGCATGGCAATGGTGTTTACAGGTATTCGTCATTTCCGTCACTAAAACTTAATGACAATGAAATCAGTCACTCCTATGTGACTGATTTGTATAAATATTCCACGAATTTAACTTCAGAACTATGTAAAATCATGCCATCAGAAACTGAGACTAAACATCAAGAGATAGAAGCTTCCATGAAAATACTTGTTATTGGTGCAGGCGGACGTGAGCATGCGTTGGCTTGGAAACTAAAACAATCGCCACTCACAGAGATCGTGTATGTGGCTCCAGGAAATGCTGGAACTGCCATGGAAGTTGGCGTTGAGAATATTGATATTGATGCTACTGATATCAATGCCCTGTGTGACTTTGCCAAACAAAATCATATCGACATGACCATAGTTGGTCCTGAGGCACCTTTAGTCTTAGGTATTACCGATTTGTTTAATGCCGAAGGTCTGCGTTGTTTTGGCCCCAATAAAATGGCCGCCCAACTTGAAGGGTCAAAAAGCTTTGCCAAAGACTTTTTAGCGCGGCATAAAATACCTACCGCTGATTACCAAAGTTTTACTGAAGTTAAGGCTGCCCTAGCCTATTTGGATAAGGTCGGTGCACCTATTGTAATCAAGGCTGATGGTCTTGCTGCCGGTAAAGGTGTGGTTGTAGCAATGGATTTAGACCAAGCAAAGCAAGCCGTAAACAGCATGCTGGGTGAAAGCTCCTTTGGTGATGCCAGTCGTAAGATTGTTATCGAAGAGTTCTTAGTTGGCGAAGAAGTTAGCTTTATTGTGATGGGCGACGGTCGAACCATATTACCAATGGCTAGTTCACAAGATCACAAAGCACGTGACAATGGTGATCTCGGCCCAAATACTGGCGGTATGGGTGCTGTATCTCCCGCACCATTAATGAATAATATTTTGCATAACCGCATCATGGATGAAGTCATCCGCCCAACCTTAAAGGGCTTAGAAAATGATGGCATCGAATACATTGGGTTTTTATACGCTGGCTTGATGGTAACTGCTGATGGCACGCCCAAGGTGATTGAATTTAATTGTCGCTTTGGTGATCCTGAAACCCAGCCAATCATGTATCGTTTAAATTCAGATTTAGCTGATCTCTGTGATGCCGCATTAAATAAAGAATTACATTTACGCTCAGCCGATTGGAAACCTGAAACAGCCATTGGTGTAGTCATGGCCTCTGGTGGGTATCCTGAAGCCTATGAAAAAGGTTTTAGTATCCGCGGCTTAAATAAGCACAAAAATAATACTAAGGTTTTTCATGCCGGTACAAAAAAAGACGGCACTGAAATAGTCACCAATGGTGGACGAATTTTATGTGTGGTATCCAGTGCAGAAACCGCACAAGAAGCGCAAAACACCGCTTATGAGCGTGTTAAAGAAATTTCTTGGGATAAGGTATATTATCGAGATGATATTGGTTATCGTGCGATTAATCGCGAGAAAGCTAAGTAGTTTACCCTGCACTCTGGGCCTTACAAAAAAGACCGCTTAATGCGGTCTTTTTTATGTCTATAAGAAATGGTTATTGCGAGTTTTTACAAACGAGGTGGCAAGCTCATCACGAAAGTAAAGCTGCAATAAAGTAAACCCATTAAATCGAGAGATTGCCGCGCGGAGTTTACACTCAGCATGAATGGGTGCTGGCAATGAGCAAATGTTTATTAGGCAATTCCTAAGAGCAAAGCAATACCAACCACTAGTAAAAGGATGCCAACGATTAATCGAATAGCATCCATGGTAACTTTCTTGAGTAATTCCTTGCCCAGTACAGCCCCAATAAATGCAGCCACGCAAGCCACAGAAACTAAGGCCCAAGGGATTTCTACGTTTGAATTTTTAAGCACAACAAATGCCCAACCGTAAATCACTAATCTTGCCGTATCCACCATAACTGCAAGAACCGCCTGGGTGGCGACGAATTCCGCTGGACTGAGTTTTAAAGGGGTTAGAAAGGCCGCTCGCAATGCACCTTGATGACCCGAAAGTCCACCAAAGAAACCGGACAATACTCCACCAAAAGATAAGTATTTAGGTGCAACACGCATTTTTTGAAATCGCGGCACTAATTCAAATATGGCAAAGCCTAGGATTAATAAACCCAAAACAATTTTTAGCAGTGTCACTTCAGCAACTCGTCCCATAAACAACCAGGTATGCAAAGGGTTTTGCGTCGAAAATTGGGTCAGCAAATACGCACCTACAAAAGCCGCAAGCACTGCTGGAATACCAAAGCGTATTAGTACGTCTTTTTTTGCCGAGGCTCCAAGTAATACTAATTTAAAAGCATTATTGGCAGCATGCACAATGGCCGTTGCCGCTACGGCTACCTCAACAGGAAAAAACCACACAAACACCGGCAAAAGCAAAGTGCCCAAGCCAAAGCCAGAAAATAAGGTTAAGAGTGAAACTGCAAAAGAAACCAGTGCAATAAAAATGAGTTCAAACATAAGTCTTCAAGATAATAATATAGAGATAATTGTAAGCTTATTATTCTTCTGCATCACCAAAATCTTGATCTTTATTTTCTAAGCTCCAATAATTTGCCCACTTAGTAATAAAGTTTTTCAAACTCGGGCTCAAATTATTTTGATTACTGTGATAGAAATTAAATAAGTCTTGAATCTTAGGTCTATCTGTATCCTGAGCCTTTTCATAATGATTAATAAAGTGATCGATTTCTGCATCACTGATTGAACTGCAATTAGTTTTGGCAATTAAGTTCATTTCTAAAAATTTTAAGCGCCTCCAATCATCAAACTGACTTACGTTAAGCTGTTGATAATGCTTAAGAAATTCAACATGGTCATTAATATCAAATAGATAATGACATAGATAAACCTTTGCTAGTTGATGTTCAAAATCCAGCTCTAAAGCTGCACTTAAAAAAGCTAATACCTGTGCATCTCTTTCTTCAGAAAGCGACGAAATATACCAAGCAAAGCCGTGCAAGAATAAAATTTCTGAATTAGAAGCATGCGCTTCTTTAAGATCAGTCAACAATGTTAAACAAGCCTTACTAACGATATTTTTTTCTTGCTCAGAATCAGATAAAGAAGTGACTCTTAGTAATTCAGAAATTGCATTGAGTTGGGATTGAAGTTCAGACATAGAATTATTTTATCAAATTGTAGGATGGGCAAAATAATATGTGCCCATCTTCTAAAACTTACGATGGGCACGTAAACTTTGCCCATCCTACAACATAGCTATCCATAAAAAACGCCCTGTACTAATAAGTTACAGAGCGTCTT
>CALHVH010000088.1 GCA_938039225.1 uncultured Gammaproteobacteria bacterium | reverse complement strand
GGAAATTCAGAATTATTAGCGTAATCATCGTACAAGTCGCTAAATATGCTTGAATCACTTAAGCTGTCTAGTTGCCGCATGATTTGCGAACCTGTCCAAGACTTAGTTGAAGGCAAGCAGCAGTCTTTTAATGCCATTAAGGTAGTATCTAGACTCTTAGTATTATTACTTTGTTGACGAAGTTGTACATCAGCAATAAAAAAGAGCGCAGCGCCACTCCAATAAACTTTCATATTGCTTCCACCTGTCCAGTTATCTCGTGCAGCAACGTTTGGTGATAATTCAGGAGACGATTTCTTACCACGCATAAAGCCATCGTATAATTTCTGCCAGGCGTATTGTTCTGTGTAATTTCCAGCTCTCGCCATTAAAATATTTTGATAGTAGCTCGCAAAACCCTCAGAGAGCCAGCGATTTCTCCAACTAATATAAGGCAATAATAAGTGACCGAATTCATGCGTTGCCGTCCAATCTTTATTAAATTGACTCAGTGATTGACGTTCATCTATAAAAAAGTGCACACTTTCACCGTAATCTCTAACTACTCGACCAAATGGTACTGGTGATCTTTGTCTTGACCAGCTTTTGGATGAGGGAATGATAATTATTTGTGGGTTTGGGTGTGGAAATTGGCCATAGGATAGACTGACATTATCAACGGTGTTCTTTAACCAGGTACTAATCATGTTTTTGTCCACAGGCTTGCCAGGTAAGTAGGCTACTCGTAATTCTGTACCTTGGTGTTTTATCTTTTCTGAAACAAATTCACCATAAATCAGTAAACCTGAACCGCTATTAGGTGAAGCCTTAATGTAAAAGGTCTTTTCTGAGGATGGACTAGGTTCCCAGGGTACTGAGAATTCAAGTGCGTCGGGATACTCAACGTGTACAACTATCTTTTCATCCGATCTGATTCTCGGTAAAAACAACCATTCGCTGGGACGACTAACGATGAGTTTGTTTTTTACCTTACGAAACCTAGCTTCATTGATTTGCTGTAAACGAATGGAATAGTTAATACAGAGGTTTTCCGGTTTTAAGAGTAAACGTTTATCTTGATAGCTAATACTTTCTTTGCTTTGGCAGTCTTTAGCTTCCTGAAGAAAAAAACCTGAGTTAGTATTTGCAGCCTTTAGAGTTCTTTCTCGATGAGCAAGGTTTATCGTTACTTCAACCTTTGATAGGCCGGGGTCGAATTTTAATAGGTATTCATGTGAAGTAGCAGCATAATGAGGTATTGTTAATAATAAGCAAAAAATTCCAATTATTGTTTTTATTTGTTTCGTCATAACGCTAATTGCTCATTCTTAATGGGTTTTTTATAAACTAGCTTAATTTGATAGAGTCCACAACAAATAGTTCAAATGTTGCTTTTAGTCGAAATAAAGTATAATTACTATTAACCAATATATATTAATTGAAAGACATGTAAGGAAGACCTTTAAGTATGAGCTTTTATGACCAAATATTTGAAAATAACAAGAAATGGCTTGCAAGCAAAAAAGTTAATAATAAGCAGTTTTTTGCTAAATTAGCTGAAGGGCAAAGTCCCGACTTTTTATATATAGGCTGTAGTGATAGTCGTGTAACAGCAGAAGAGCTCATGGGAGCTGAAGCCGGCCAGGTATTTGTGCATAGAAATATTGCAAACGTGGTCTCTACTATTGATTTAAGTGCTATGTCGGTAATCGAATACGCTGTGACTCACCTAAAAGTTAAGCATATAGTGGTCTGTGGTCATTACCACTGTGGTGGTGTCAAAGCCGCTATGGTGCCACAAGATTTAGGACTATTAAATCCATGGATAAGGAACATTCGCGACGTTTATCGTTTGCATAAAGAGTCACTGGATTCCATTACTGATGAAGAACAGCGCTACCAGCGTTTAGTTGAACTGAATGTCGAAGAACAGGCATTTAATGTGCTAAAAACAGCTGCAGTACAAAAATCAGTTTTAGCCACTGGCTTTCCAAAAATTCATGGCTGGGTTTTTGATGTAGGAACTGGAGAATTACTTGATCAACATATCGATTTCTCCAAGAAACTAAACAATATGAAGGAAGTCTACAATCTAGCTGAGTAGAATTAGTCTTAGTATTCACATTTTCGTTAAACTCAATTTCTATAAAAATTAATATGCAAATAAATAAAATAAACGATGATTTATCCGTTTCACCTCAATTACATTTAGCTGATATAGCACAACTCAAAGAGCTTGGATTTAAGACCATAATCTGCAATCGCCCAGATAATGAATCAGAAGATCAAATTGATATGCTGAGTATCGGTGATGCAGCTCAAAAACATAATATGGGATTTATTTACCAACCTGTAATATCGGGTGCTGTTAGTTATGCCCAAGTACAAGCGTTTAAAACCACTATAGAAAATGCTGAAAAACCGATCTTGGCGTATTGTCGCTCAGGAACACGTTGCAGTATTTTATGGGCCTTAAGTATGGCTGGTGCAATGTCGGCTAATAGTATTTTAGAAATTACTAGCAAAGCCGGTTACGATCTTCCGCAGCTACAGGAAAAATTAGAAAAATCATATATAAATAGCTAAAGTTTACGTTTTTTATTAAGAATGCAAACCGATAGCTAAAAATGGTACTATCAAGTATCTAGAGTAAAATAATAATATAACTAGGTAGGAAGTCTTGAAAGAGTTCGTAGAAAATAATAAACAAGATCGCAAAAACCGCATTATTAACTCCGCAATTCAACTCATTGCCCAAGAAGGATTCAGTAATATGAATCTTGACCAAGTGGTTAACTTGGCTGGAACCTCTAAATCAGCTGTGTATGAACTCTTTAATAACAAAGAGGGTTTACTTAAAGCGGTATGTGATACTACTATATTTAATTCAAAGGCAATATTTACTGATGCGGTCTCAATCGATTTACCGGTTGAAGAATATTTAAGTAAATTTGTTGATATGTATGTAAACCTATGTCACCAGCCAGATTATGTTGCTGTGATACGAGCAGTCTACTCAGAGCTTTCCAAATCACCAAATATTGGAAAGCATTTTTTTTCAGTGGGGCCCAACAAAACGGTTAGTGAATTGACTCAATACTTTGCATTAAAGGTATCGCAAGGAGAATTGAAAGAGATGGATTGCTCGGCAGTAGCCAAGCATATGATCGGTGCTTTAGTTTGGTACCAACAATCCGCTATGTTATGTGTTACCGATACCATTCCAGACATTTCAGAAATGCAAAGCCAAGCTAAACTTCTATTTGAAACTTTTATGCAGACCTATGCAGTTAAAAAAAGTAATTAGAGTTATTCATCCACTAAGTTTAAATTAAGTTTAAAGCTGAGTATAAAAGCTAGGCTAACCGCAACAAGACTAATACCAGTAAAAGGTAATAAGCTACCATCGTGAAATGTAGCTAAAACATAAGCACAAAATCCACCAAATGCAAACCGAGAAGAACCAAAAATTGCACTGGCTGAGCCTGTATTGTCAGAATAATAGGCTAGAAAGCTGGCAAATCCATTGGCTGTGATTACATGTAGGCAGCCTTGCGTACAAGCAAATAATGCAAATATTACCCAGAGTTGTACATCAAAAAGGTTTGCATGCATAAAGGTAATGGCTACGAGTAATAACTCAACTCGTACAGCAGACACAAGTATTTGTCGTGCCGTGTAGGTTCGAAGTAAATAGATATTTAAAAAATTAGCAAATATAACAACCACTACCGCGCCACCAAAAAGCAGGGCAAATAGAAACTTAGATGCCTTGAAGTATTCCATGTAAATGAATGAGGCGTCGGTCAAGAACAGGATGAACCACACTGAACACAACACGATACACGCTAGGTATAAGATGGCTTCTTTGTTATTGAATACAATTTTATAACGGCCCAAGCTTTGACTCACAATGCGTCTTAATTTAATGTCTTCAGTAGGAGGTCGGGTCTCCGGAAGTTTGAAGTACATTAATGTAATAATAAAACTCGCATAAATAAGCAGGAACCAAAAAATACTCTGCCAAGCAAAATAGTGTAATAAAACGGCTCCCAGCATTGGCGCCATAAAAGGAGCCGCCATCATGAGTGTGGCAATGAGAGAGAACATTTTTGCGGTATCACGTTCATTGAAACTGTCACGTACTACGCTAGGGGCTGTTACCGAAATGCTGCCACAGCCCACGGCTTGAAAAAACCGAAAAACTAAAAGTTGTTCTACCGTTTGGGAGACAATAATTAGTGCAGTGGCGACTAGAAAAATACTTAAGCCAAAAAATAATACCGGTCGTCTTCCAATACGATCAGAAAATGGAGCGAGTATCAGTTGACCACATGCGCTGCCAAAGAAAAACGCTGCAACGCTTAACTCAATGGTGTGATAATCACTGTTATAGAAAATTGCCATATCACCAAAAGCTGGCATGTACACATCGATACTGAAGGGTGCAATAGCAATTAAGGCACTGAGTAACAACATTAATACAATATTGTCACGTACCTTAAATTGAGAAGCTGTTGATGATTCAGAAGAGATAAATAACCCTAACTAACTGGCTTTTTAGTAATTGGACGTATTAGGCCTTCTTGCGTGGTTGAAGCCACTAAGCTGCCGTCTTGCGTGTATATGAATCCACGTGTAAAACCACGTGCGTTTCCAGCCCAAGGACTATCCACTTTGTAAATCAACCAATCTGAAATATTGCAGGTTTGGTGAAACCAAATTGCATGATCTAAGCTGGCCACCATTTGCTTACCATTAAATATTGAAGATGGATGTGGAAATAGGGAGGCTGCAAGTAAACCCATATCTGAAGCAAAGGTTAAAGCGCCGCGTTGTATATTGATGTCATCCGATAAGTCTTGTGTGCATCTAAACCAAAATTTTCCTTCTGCAGGTGTCACATCTTCGTTTAAATAGGGTGTGTCACCAATAGGTACTAAATCAAATGAGCGAGTGTTGGTTTTTTTTCTAAGAATATGACTTGCTTCATCGACTCCATCGCGTTGTTCACTATAAAAATCAATTTCTTCTTGAGTGGGTATACGTGGTATTTCGTCTAAAAAGATTTGATGTTCAAAACCTGGTTCTTCTTTATGAAAAGAGATGGCCGCATTAAAAATGGGTCGTCCTTTTTGGCGAGCTACAACTCGTCGAGTGGTAAAACTGCCACCATCACGAATTCTATCTACGTCATAGATTACAGGCATATCGCTGCTGCCGGCACGTAAGAAGTACGCATGCAGTGAATGCGGTTGCCTAGCTTCAACCGTGTGTTGGGCTGCGATTAAGGCTTGTGCTAAAACTTGACCACCATAAAGGTTGCCAGAAATATTCACATGATGAGCTTGGCTGCGAAAAAGATTTAGATCCAGTTGTTCTAAATCTAAAATATCATTGAGTTTTTTCATGGGAAGAGAGGTTAATGTGTTGCATCTATTATATAGATGACAAATTAACTTGTTTGCTTAAATAGCTCTCTACCAATTAGCATACGGCGTATTTCTGAGGTTCCTGCGCCTATTTCATAAAGCTTGGCATCACGTAATAAACGGCCAGCTGGGTAGTCATTAATATAGCCATTGCCACCCAGTATTTGTATGGCGTCTAAGGCCATTTGTGTGGCTTTTTCGGCCGTAAATAATATAACGCCAGCAGCATCTTTGCGTGAGTCTTGCCCTTTATCACAGGCTTTGGCTACAGCATATAAATAAGCACGGCTAGCCGAGGTCAGGGTATACATATCAGCTAACTTTCCTTGTATTAGCTGAAACTCACCAATGGCTTGTCCAAATTGTTTACGCTCATGCACGTAGGGCAGTACCAAGTCTAAACAGGCCTGCATGATTCCTATAGGACCAGCGGCTAATACGGTACGTTCATAGTCCAAGCCACTCATTAGAACTCGAACGCCTTTGCCTTCTTGCCCCAAAATGTTTTCAGCAGGAACAACACAATCTTGAAACACCAGTTCGCAAGTATTCGAACCACGCATGCCTAATTTATCTAGTTTTTGATGCTGCGAAAATCCGGGTGTGTTTTTTTCTACAATAAATGCGGTAATGCCTTTAGATCCAGCATTAATGTCTGTTTTTGCATAAATGACAAAAGTATCAGCATCTGGACCATTGGTAATCCACATCTTATTGCCATTTAAAATGTATTCATCACCTTTTTTCACCGCACTGAGTTTCATGCTCACGACGTCAGAGCCAGCGTTTGGCTCAGACATGGCAAGGGCACCTACGTGTTCACCTGAACATAGTTTTGGTAGGTATTTGAGTTTTTGTGCTTCTGAGCCATTTTTATGTAATTGATTAACGCAAAGGTTAGAATGAGCGCCATATGAAAGGCCTACAGAAGCAGAGGCTCTACTGATTTCTTCCATAGCAATACAATGAGCTAGATAACCCAT
>CALHVH010000087.1 GCA_938039225.1 uncultured Gammaproteobacteria bacterium | reverse complement strand
AGCCTCTCATAAGTTATTGTTTTATAAAAATATATAATATTAATGTTAATCCGCAGCTTTGTATTTGTGCGAAATAAAAATCAAACATTGACTTGAACTTTCAAAAATCTATAATTTGATTTAGACGTCTATACTTCTAGACGTCTTTTTATTATGTTATTTTATAGAAGCTTTTATGACTGCATTGAAACAACAAACTCTTCCAGAATTTTTTCTTGGTGAATACCTAATCGAGGCCCCATCGGATTCTGATAACTTGCATACATTCCATGGTGAAAAAATTCAATACAGCATTTATGGCTCTTTGAAAAATCCAGTGAATATTGTGATGGGAGGAATTTCTGCTGGGCGTCATATTGCACACACACAATCAAGCAATCAAGATTTAATAAAAGGCTGGTGGGATAAAAGCGTTGGTTATAACAAAACAATCGACACTTCTACACAATGTGTAATTGGGATTGACTATATTCCAAATCAAAACCTAGCTAATAAGCTTTTTTCCAACAATAGTGCTGTAAGTACTTTAGATCAGGCGAATATTGTTAAGTATTTACTATCCAAACTTGGTATTAAAAAATTAAATTCATTTGTAGGGTCTTCTTATGGTGGAATGATAGCTATGAGTTTTGCAGCCGCCTATCCAGATGCATTAGAAAAGCTAGTTGTACTCTGCGCATCAGATCAAGCTAATTCTCGCACTACTGCTTTTAGGTCTATACAACGCTCAATGATAGACCTTGCCGCTGAGAATAAAAAAGATGAAGCAGTTAGCCTAGCTCGCAGCCTTGGCATGATTGTTTATCGTTCTCATCTAGAATTTGAGCAGCGCTTTGATAACACTGCCGAATTTAAAAATAATCAATGGACATTTCCAGTTACTGATTATATTTATAACCGTGGTGAAGCCTTAGCAAAAACATTTTCTCCTGAACGCTTCTTTTTACTGTCTGAGTCATGTGATTTACATACAGTCAAAGCCGAGGATATAAAATGTGACACACTACTTATTGGTTTTGATACCGATGATATTGTTAAGCCCAAAGAAATCAAAAATCTTGCGAGTAAAATATCAGGACAAATTACTCTCAAGATTTTCGATACTATCTATGGTCATGATGCTTTCATCGTAGAACAAGACCGATTTGCTCAACTATTACAAAAACATATCAGCATTGCTTAATCTAGCCAGCCTTTCATTGCGGATGAATGGGCAAACCAAATTAGGAAAATACAACCCACAAAAATCATTCCAGGCATTGCTGCTGCTTGTGCCCCATATACTTCCATCGAATTGCTCTTAGCAAATACATAAAACATTTGCACCAGTAATCCTAAAAAAGAAATTACAAAAACTGGAGCTGCCCAGTCTTGTTTAATTAATAATCCAATACTACCTAATACACCACAGATAACTGCAACACCAAAAGCTACATTGGCCCAGCTAGGCGTACTTACATATAATTCTTGTTGTGCGGTGGTCATAGTTGACAAAGTTTCAGGCGTCATAAATACCACACTTGATAAAAACACCCCTAAACCCATTAAATTCCAAATCAAGGCTCCAATTGAAACTATCCAGAACCACATAGGTAATTTACTACTATCCGACATTGCTCTCCCCTTATTGTTTTATAATCAATTTTTAGATTACGCTCGTATGCGAGTAATTTCAAGCAAAATTCTATGAGTAATGTTACCAATCTCACTGCTGCAATTAAGGAACTAAAACAAGTCCTCCCAGAAAATGCGTGGTCTGAAAACAGTTTTGATATTCAGCCTCATTTACAGGAATGGCGAGATCGTTGGCAAGGTAGTACACCTTTACTACTGACACCTAGAAGCACTACCCAGGTTTCTCAAGCTATTAGAATCTGTGCCAAGCATCAAATACCCATTACTACCCAAGGTGGCAATACGGGTTTAGTTGGAGGACAGATTCCCCAGGGTGAAATTCTAGTTTCTTGTAAATACCTTAATCAAATTCGTGAACAGAATAAGCATTCAATAACGGCAGAGTCAGGCTGCATACTACAAAATATTCAAGAACTGGCTGACAAAGACGACAGACGTTTCCCGCTTTCTTTAGCTTCACAAGGTAGCGCTACAATTGGTGGTCTTTGCTCTACTAATGCTGGAGGGATTCATGTAGTCCGCTATGGAAGCATGCGAGACTTAGTGGTTGGTGTCGAAACTGTACTTGCAGATGGCAGCATTTTCACTTCATTGAATTCCCCAAAAAAAGATAATACTGGGTATAACTTAACACCGCTTTTTTTAGGTGCTGAAGGAACACTAGGGATTATCACAGCAGTAAAATTAAAACTGTTCCCTAAACCCAAATACTGCGAAACTTTACTCATCTCAATTGATAATCTTGAGGATGCCTTAAAGGTTCTTGAGTCCAGCAAGGAAGATTTTTCAGAGGAACTGTCTCTAATTGAGTTAATTCCAAATACTGCTTTAGATTTTGTCACTAAACATATTTCTGATTGTGCTTCACCATTTAGTGCTGATTCCAACTGGTACCTTCTTCTACAATTTGAAAGTCTCAATGACTTTAATTCAAATGAACGCTTAGAGGACTATATTAAAAATCTTATTGAACAAAAGACTATCTCGGATGCAGTAATTGCTCAGTCACTTCAGCAAACTCAGGATTTAATTAAGTTACGTGAAAGTATTTCTGAAGCTCAAAAACCTGAAGGTGGATCTATAAAGCATGATATTTCTGTACCTCTTCAACATATTCCAGAATTCATAAATAAAGCTTCTGCAGAGGTTAAAGAGCTCATCCCAGGCTGTCGCCCTATTCCATTTGGTCACTTAGGCGATGGAAATATTCACTTCAATGTTTCACAACCAGTTGACATGGAAAAAGAAAAATATTTAAGTCATTGGGAAGCAATGAACTGTCTTGTACATGATATTGTTATGCAATACGAGGGGTCAATCTCTGCAGAACATGGCATTGGAATTCTCAAAAAAACTGAATTAGCACAGCGTTGCGATCCGGTAAAATACGCCGCCATGAAAAGCATTAAAAAAGCCTTAGACCCTACGAACTTAATGAATCCAAGGGTATTATTTTAACATTATGAAAATTGTAATCTTTGGTGCAGGCTCAATTGGCTGTTATGTAGGCGGAAAACTGGCTGCAATTGATAATGAGGTTATTCTCTATGGACGAGATAAACTAAAAAAGATCATCCATGAACATGGACT
>CALHVH010000086.1 GCA_938039225.1 uncultured Gammaproteobacteria bacterium | reverse complement strand
GAATTATTCCCACTCTATTGTAGCCGGCGGCTTTCCAGAAATATCATAAACCACTCGAGAAATACCATCAATTTCATTAATGATTCTGCGTGAAACCAAATCTAAGAAATCGTAAGGAAGATGCGCCCACTGTGCTGTCATGAAATCAATAGTTTCAACTGCACGTAAGGCCACAACCCAATCGTATTTACGACCATCACCCATCACACCCACTGACTTAACTGGAATAAATACCGCAAAGGCTTGGCTAGTTTTTAGATAGAGATCGTGATTCCAAAGTTCTTTTAAGAAAATATCATCCGCTTTTCTTAAAATGTCAGCGTATTCTTTTTTAACTTCTCCAAGAATACGCACTCCTAAGCCTGGACCAGGGAAAGGATGACGTTGAATCATTTCTTTTGGTAAGCCTAGTGTGTGACCAATTTTACGTACTTCATCTTTGAAAAGTTCACGTAAAGGTTCTATTAACTCAAACGCCATATCATCAGGTAATCCACCTACGTTGTGATGCGATTTAATCACATGCGCCTTACCGGTTTTTGAACCAGCCGACTCAATAACGTCAGGATAAATAGTGCCTTGAGCCAACCACTTAATTCCTTGAAGTTTAGTGGCTTCGTCATCAAAGACTTCGATAAATTCTTTACCAATGATTTTACGTTTCTTTTCAGGATCGGTTTCACCTTTAAGCGCTGACAAGAAACGCTCTTCTGCATCAACACGAATAACTTTAACGCCCATATTGTCAGCAAATGTTTGCATGACTTGATCGCCTTCATTCTCACGTAATAAACCATGGTCTACAAAAACACAGGTTAATTGCGAACCAATCGCCTTATGCAAAAGTGCTGCTACTACTGAAGAATCAACACCACCAGATAAACCTAAAAGCACTTGATCACTACCCACTTGCTCTTTAATGCGTTTTAAGCTGTCTTCAATGATGTTTTCTGGGTTCCATAAAGCTTCACAACCACATATCTCTCGAACGAAGCGATACAAAATTTCATGGCCTTGTTTAGTATGCGTAACTTCTGGGTGAAATTGCACAGCATAAAAACCACGTGCTTTATCTTCCATAGCCGCTATAGGAGCATTAGGCGAACTGCCGATTAAGGTAAAACCTGGTGGAATTTCGTCAACCTTATCACCATGACTCATCCATACATCAAAGAAACGCACACCCTCTTCGTCTATACGATCGCCTAAGCCTTGAAATAGCTGTCCTGGATTTGTTGCCTTAACTTCGGCATAACCAAATTCTTTATGGCTAGACGTTGTGGTCTTACCACCTAACTGAGCCGCCATGGTTTGCATACCATAACAAATACCTAATACCGGCACGCCTAAAGTAAACACTACCTCAGGTGCAATTGGAGCATCATCACCCAAAGTGGATTCTGGGCCACCGGACAGAATAATTCCTGTTGGTTTAAAGTCTTTAACGTCTTGATCGGTAACATCCCAAGGATGGATTTCAGAATACACTCCTAACTCACGAACTCTACGTGCAATAAGCTGTGTGTACTGAGCGCCAAAATCAAGAATTAAAATACGTTGTTGGTGAATGTCTTGCATAGATACTGTCTTCTGTAAAGTGAGATTGCTTCGTCGTCATCTCTGATGACTCCTCGCAATGACAAAAATCATTCTTAAAATTTCTAATTGAAAATAAATATCGAATTCCCGTGCCACGACACGGGATCTCATAAAAATTAGCTTTCGCTATTTTTACACCGAATTATCTACGATAATTCGGTGCGGCCTTGGTAATCGCAACATCATGCACATGCGACTCATTCATACCAGCACTTGTGATTTGTACAAACTCTGGTTTGGTCCGCATCTCTTCAATATTTCTACAACCGGTATAGCCCATGGCTGAGCGTAGTCCGCCCATCATTTGATGCACGATTGAAACCATGCTGCCTTTATACGGTACTCGGCCTTCAATACCTTCTGGAACGAGTTTCTCAACTTCGTCCGTTTTGTCTTGGAAGTATCGGTCCTTAGAGCCATGAGTTTTGGCCATTGCACCAATAGAGCCCATACCACGATAAGACTTATACGAACGCCCTTGATAAAGTTCAACTTCACCCGGTGCTTCATCAGTACCAGCCAGCATGCTGCCAACCATAATCGAATACCCACCAGCAACAATGGCTTTGGCTATATCACCTGAGTAACGTATACCACCATCAGCAATAAGCGGAACACCACTACCTGCTAATGCTTGAGCAACATTAGACACGCCGGATATTTGAGGAACACCCACACCAGCCACAATACGGGTAGTACAAATTGAACCAGGACCAATACCAACTTTAACGCCATCAGCACCTGCTTCAACTAAAGCCAAGGCCGCAGCACCTGTTACGATATTGCCTCCAATAATTTGCAAATCGGGGTGTGCTTTTTTAATTTCGCGAACTTTGTTAAGCACTCCTAAAGAATGTCCATGCGATGTATCAACAATAATGACATCAACCCCGGCTTTTTCTAAAGCAGCGACTCTATCTAAGGTATCAGCACCTGTACCAACGGCAGCGCCTACACGTAAGCTACTGTTTTGATCTTTACAAGCATTTGGGAAGTCAGTAGATTTTTGAATATCCTTAACCGTAATCATGCCGCGTAATTCAAAGGCATCGTTAACCATCAGAATTTTTTCAATACGGTGCTTGTGCAATAAATGCAAAACTTCATCACGTTTTGTACCTTCTTTAACGGTAACCAATTTATCTTTTGGTGTCATCACTGTATGTACAGGAGCATCTAACTTAGTTTCAAAACGTAAATCACGATTGGTGACTATGCCCACTAAGTCTTTACCATCAACAACTGGCATGCCAGATATTTTATGTCTACGGCTTAGTTCTAGTACTTCACGAATTGATGCGTTTGGTGAAATAGTAATTGGGTCTTTAATGATTCCGCTTTCGTATTTTTTAACTTGATGAACTTGTTCAGCTTGTTGCTCAGCCGTCATACTTTTATGAATAATGCCGATACCACCCTCTTGAGCCAAAGCAATGGCAAGACGAGCTTCTGTAACGGTATCCATTGCGGCTGAAATAAGCGGGATATTCAAAGAAATTTCACGGGTAAGTTGGGTACTTAGATCAACATCACGCGGTAAGACTTCTGAGTATGCTGGTAAAAGCAAAACATCGTCAAAAGTAAGTGCTTGTTGGTTAATGCGCATGATAAGCTCGTCCTATTCTTGGCTCCTGAGTGTTTATTCTGGAGCGATTACGGTGTTTTGAGAGGACGATCAAAAGATTAATACAAATCTTTAAGGTTAAGCTTTTGGGTCCCAAATCAGAACACTTGAAGTTAACCGCGCATTATACTTAGCTATAATCTTTGGGTAAATCATCCTTTTGAGACTAACTCTTAAGTATATTGACGCAAATCAGCAACTTATATAGGTAATTCTGCTTTAAAAGAAGGCAGAAAATTAAATTTAGGACAGGTTTTGGACGCAACTTCTCGACATATTTACAGTGTTTCTGAACTGAATCGCGCAGCTAAGCAGATATTAGATATCGAATTACCCTCATTGTGGCTGGAAGGCGAAATTTCTAATCTCTCTCGCCCTGCTTCTGGTCACTGGTATTTCAGCTTAAAAGACGAGAATGCCCAAATTCGCTGTGCCATGTTCAAGCGAGCCAACTCACGCATAAAATTTAATGTAAGCAATGGCGATAAAGTCCTAATTCGTGGCAAGGTGAGCCTTTATGAAGCCCGTGGCGACTACCAATTAATTGCCGACCAAATGGAGGATTCAGGCACAGGTGCCTTGCAACGCGCTTATGAAGAATTACGTGACAAGCTAGCCAAAGAAGGCTTATTTGCTGCTGAACATAAGCAAGAACTGCCTCAATTACCAGCCTGCATTGGAGTTATCACCTCAAGCACTGGTGCTGCATTACAAGATATCTTGCATGTCTTAGAGCGCCGCTTGCCCATGGCTGAAGTAAAAATCTATCCTGTATTAGTACAAGGAGAATTGGCTCCGGCTGAGATTGCACATGCAATTACGCAAGCGGATATTGAAAACTTGTGCGACCTTCTGATTGTGGGTCGTGGTGGCGGTTCATTAGAAGACCTCTGGGCCTTTAATGATGAACGAGTAGCTCGTGCAGCGTTCACGGCAAACACCCCCATAATTTCAGCCGTAGGGCATGAAGTCGATTTCACAATTCTAGATTTTGTTGCAGACTTGCGAGCGCCAACACCATCTGCTGCTGCCGAAGTTGCCACACCTATAACGCAAGAAGATTTAATCGCCCAAGTCCAAGCATTATTTCAATACATTTCTAGATCCAGTTCTGAGCATTTACAAAAAGAGGCTCAAAAACTCGATTATTTAAGTAAGCGATTACAGCTGGCACATCCCGGACAACAATTAAAGCAACAGCAAGCGCATTTACATTCCCAAAGCATCCGCTTAAATGAACTTATGCAAAGGCTATTAATAGAACAAAAAAATTGCATTAACACATTAAATAGCCGTATTCACCGCCAAGACCCAATAATCCGAATAGCCAATGAAAACGATAATGTAATACGATTAAAGAAACGTTTGGTCTCTAGCTCAAGTCATGCCTTACAGCTTAAAAAGGCAGATTTAGGCCAGATGATTGGAAAACTAAACACCCTGAATCCTTTAGCAACTTTAGAACGTGGTTACGCTCTCGTTCAGCTTAAGGATGATAAGCTTGCTGAAAAAGTAGTGACTTCTATTGCAGACGTAAATACTGGGGCAACCATATCAACCAGACTTAAAGATGGCGACATAGAATCAATCGTAACAAAAATAAATAAAACCAAGAGTAAATAGCAAAATGTCAAAAAGTTTTTCTTCAATTCTAAAAACAGCTTCTTTAGTATTAACCTTGACGATCAGTCAAAACCTTCTTGCTCAAGACTTACCACAAGAGTCTTATGTACCAGGTGGAATTGCGATTATTCCAACCGGTGTAATGGTCGACAAAAAGCAACCTGATTTAAAATTTGGCAACCGCAAAGTTACTGCCATTAAAAAAAATGATGAGTGGCATGCGGTTATTGGCATCCCTTTAAAACAAAAAATTGGTCAGGCAAAACTGCAAGTCACAGAAAATAAATTGGAAAAAAGTAATATTCAATTTGAAGTTAATGACAAACAATATCGAACACAAGAGTTAACGGTTAAACCGGGTCAAGTCAATCTCAGCGAAGAGAATTTAGCACGATACCGTAAAGAACTAAAACGTATAAACAAAGCCAAAGCTACTTGGACTGATATTAATGAAGTTCCATTTAGATTCATCTACCCCGTTGAAGGACCACGCAGTAGTTCATTTGGTTTACGACGCGTTTTTAATGGCGAATCCAGAAACCCTCACAGCGGTATGGATATTGCAGCCCCTACTGGGACTCCAATACTTTCTGCAGCATCAGGAAAAGTTATAGAAACAGGTGATTATTTTTTTAATGGCAATACCGTTTTTGTTGACCACGGCCAGGGTTTAATAAGCATGTACTGCCATTTGAGTAAGATTGATGTCCAAGTGGGCGATTTACTCGTACAAGGTGAGAAACTAGGCGAAGTTGGTGCTACTGGTCGAGTGACAGGCCCGCATCTTCATTTCGGTGTTCAACTAAATCGTACTTGGATTAATCCAGCCTTACTGCTTCCTAAAGAATTAGAGTCTAAAGCTAAATCTGAGCCAGTAAAAACCAAAACGGATTGAGCCAAATTAAAGGTTATCCGTATGCGTATTAATGTAAAAAAATTAAATCTATTTAAGTTCATTGGCATCTTTTGTCTTGTGGTTTCTCTGCAGACGGCAAGTGCAGCAGATCTACAAGAATTTCAAACGGCCTTTGATAATAAAGAATTCTTGCAAGCCTATGAAAT
>CALHVH010000085.1 GCA_938039225.1 uncultured Gammaproteobacteria bacterium | reverse complement strand
TTTATCAACGATGTAAACATGCCGTCTAACTTACGCGTAACTCACGCTTCACCGGATGCACCTGCCGTTGATGTTGTGGTTGACGATGGCTTTGATGCACCCTTAGTAGCAAATTTGGCCTACAGCGAAACTGCAGGTTTTGTTGAGGTAAGTCCAGCAACTTATAATGTCAAAGTAGTACCTACAGGAACTACAACACCTGTTGTCATTGAAGCAGATTTACCCTTAGCTGCAGGAGGAAACTACTCAGTCTATGCGATAGATGTTTTGGATACAATCGAGCCTTTAGTTCTTACTCGTGACCGCCGTCGTGTTGCAACTGAAGCCAAATTAGATATTCTTCATGCCTCGCCTGCAGCAGGTAATGTTGATATATATCTAACAGCTCCAGGAGCAAATATCGATAACGTTGACCCCAACTTTAGTAATATCGCATTTAGATCAAGTTCCGACTTTTTAAGTTTAGAAGCTGGCGAATACGATGTAAATATTACACCTACTGGCGAAAAAACCGTAGCCATTGGACCAGCAACAATTACTTTAGCCGTTGGAGGTATTTATACTGCTGTCGCAAGAGATGCTGCAAGACCTACTGATGATTCAGATGGTTTACCATTAGGTTTAATCTTATTAGATGATTTTATTACTCCACAATAAGCGAATCTGATACTTGCAATAAAAAAAGCCGACTACTTTGTCGGCTTTTTTTATTGCAAATTGTTTAGCTAAAATTAACCTTAGGGCGTATGTCATTCAACTCGGCTCATTTACCAATACAAAAACTACCAAATATTTTTCCGAGTAAATCATCACTCGTAAACTCACCCGTTATTTGATTGAGATAATCTTGTGCAATACGCAGCTCTTCAGCCACGAGTTCTCCTGCTTTACTGAGCGTCAGATGACTAAATGCAATTTTAATATGATCTTCAGCTTTATTAAGAGCATGTAAGTGACGAGTTCTTGCTCCTAAGGTATTCACAGCATCCGATTGAAAACCAACAATATCTTTCAATTTTTTTACTAACGTATCAAAACCAAAGCCTGTTTTTGCGGATAGATAAACCGCTCCCTTTAATTTTTTTGCATCTTCATTATATAAATCGATTTTATTAAATACCGTTAATCGAGGTAAATCAGAATCAATATTTAAATCGTTAATATCATCAGGGGAATTAATGTCTATCAACTGAATAATCAAGTCCGCTAGTTCTAGTGCTGAATGTGCACGGCGTATTCCTTCTAGTTCAATCACGTCATTACTTTCTCTTAAACCAGCCGTATCAATGATGTGTAAAGGCATGCCATCCAAAATAATTTGCTCTTTTAGCACATCTCTAGTGGTACCTGGTATATCGGTCACAATCGCCGCATCATAACCAGCCAATCGATTCAACAAACTAGATTTACCGGCATTTGGTTTACCAATAATTACGGCGGTTAAGCCTTCGCGCAATAAAGCACCTTGTTGTACACGTTTTTGTAAGGCCGTAAATTCCTGATTAAGATTATCAAAACGTTGTTTTAATTCATCTGTTGCCAGAAAATCAATTTCTTCTTCTGGAAAATCTAAAGCGGCTTCTACATAAGCACGCAGATCTATGGTTTGGTCGACCAAAGAATTCACTACATCGGAAAATGCCCCTTGTAATGAACGCAGAGCAGCGCGTGCAGCTTGAGCAGAACCGGAATCTATCAAATCAGCTACCGCCTCAGCTTGTGCTAAATCCATTTTGTCATTTAGAAACGCTCGCTGGGTAAATTCACCGGCTTCCGCTAAACGTATTCCATTAGCTATAACCGCCTGGAGTAATAATTGCATTACCACAGGTCCGCCATGACCTTGTAACTCCAATACATCTTCACCCGTATAAGAATTAGGGCCAGGGTAATAAATAACAATACCCTTATCGATGATTTCTTGCTCAGCATTTTTGAACCAGCTTAATTCAGCATAACGCGGCTTGGGTACCTTACCAATTATTGCCTTGGCAACTTCTTTAGCCAATACCCCTGACACACGCACAATACCTACACCCCCTTTACCTGGCGGCGTAGTGATAGCTGCAATTGTGTCTTCTGGAATACTCATAAAACTTATTGTAACAATGCTTTGCATAGAATGGTCGAGTAAGAGTAATATTAATCCTTTAAAAGATAAATACTAAGGCCAGATCATGCAAAGTAAAACTGTCACCTTCACCAATAAAGCCAATCACACTTTAACCGGTTCCTTAGAATACCCCTCACAAGGGAATCCAATTGCGTATGTCTTAATGGCACATTGTTTTGCCTGTACTCGTAAAACTAAAGCAGGTACTTATATTGCCAGAGCCATGGTAAATGAGGGCTTTGCCGTTTTGCGCTTTGATTTTTCTGGTTTAGGACAGTCTGGTGGAGAATTTGGAGATACTAATTTTTCCACGAATGTTCAAGATCTGGTTGCCGCAGCCGATTTCTTACGAGAAACCTATGAAGCTCCTGAAATTTTAGTTGGGCACTCTCTTGGTGGCACCGCAGTTATCGAAGCATCAAAACAAATACCTGAATGTATGGCCGTTTCCACTATTGCTTCTCCTGCTGATCCCGAACACGTTACCCATCTAATTGAAGACCAGATGCAATGTATTATTGAAACTGGACAGGCCAATGTTGAACTTGCTGGTCGTGAATTAGTTATTAAAAAACAATTCATTGATAATCTTAAAGCTCAAGAGGTAGAAAAAACTCTACATAATCTTAATAAGGCAATTTTAATTTTTCATTCACCTTGGGATGAGATAGTCAGCATTGAACATGCTCAGCTCTTATATACAAAAGCGTTACATCCAAAAAGCTTTGTGTCTCTTGACAATGCCAATCATATGTTAACCAAGCGCAAAGACGCTGAATACGTAGGTTCTGTTCTTGCGGCTTGGGCAATTAAGTATTTGAAAGAAGATGCAGAAGATAGACCAGCTGCAAAAATTCGCCCGGCGCATGGCGAGGTAAACGCTAAAATTGGTAAAGAAAAATACGTAACTCAAATTGATACGCATTCTCATTCATGGTTAGCCGATGAGCCAAAGTCAATGGGCGGGAAAAACTTAGGTCCTGATCCTTTTGAAATGCTTGCCGCAGCCTTGGGCACATGTACATCAATGACTTTACGCATGTATGCGGATAGAAAAAAATGGCCCCTTGACACTGTTAATACGCTTGTTACTCAAGAGCGAATTGCCCATGACAAAAACAGTACCGAGGCTTTACATACACGCCTATCGCATAAATTTATTCGCACAATTAGTGTAACCGGACAATTAGATAAGGATCAAAAAAATCGTTTAGTAGAAATTGCCAATATGTGTCCTGTGCATCGCAGCTTGGAAGGCCGTGTAAAAACCACTACACTCATCAACTCCTAAAAATTATTGGTGCAAATATGAAATCAATTTTTTTACTTTTACTCAGTACAAGCTTACTTTGTACGGCCTGTGCAAGCACTTCAATAGGAAAAAATGAAGAAATGAAAAACACTTATAACTCAGAACTTGCAAACAAACTTGGGGCTGATGATTATGGAATGCGTTCTTATATTTTTGTTACGCTACTTACTGGGCCCAAAGACAAAATCATTACTGATAAAGAGCAACGAGCTGAATTGTTCAAAGGTCATTTTTCTAATATGGAAAGCATGGCCGAAAAAGGCCAGTTAGTATTAGCAGGACCTTTTATTGAGGACCAAAATAAACGCGGGTTATTTATATTAAATGTAGCTACAGTTGAAGAAGCTAAAGTCTTAATACAAAACGACCCAACTATTGCTGAAGGAATTTTCAACGTTGAGCTTACAAAATACTATGGCTCAGCAGCTCTTATGCAGGTAAATGAATTACATAAAAGTATTCAGAAAACTTCTATAAATTAAAATAGTTACTATCAGATTAATCTTACATCATCATCAGACTTATTGATTTTAAAAATACGCTACAGTTTATATTCCACATAGATATGTGGAGTTAGTAATAGATACATTTAACTCAACCACAACAAGGATGCTGTGATGAACGAACAATTATTTAGTACCAAAGTGAGCAGTAATGCTCGTGATTATTTTTTTGATGTAAAACAATGCCAAAATGGAAGTTATTATTTAGCTATCAATGAATCACGTAAATCGGAAGACGGCAATAGTAAAAGACAGTGTGTCTTAATCTTTAATAATTTATTAAATGACTTTGCTGCTGCCTTTGCTCAAAGTATGCAAAAAATATCCAATCTTGATTCTACAATCGTCTGGGATCCACGCAATAACACTAAAAAAAGGCGTTTTCGCGATAAAACACCTGCTGAGATTAAGCACGAGCAAATGCTTAATAAACGCAATGGTCGACCTAAAAACTCTGGATTAAGATGGTCAGATGAAGATCGAATGAAAGTGACCGAATTCTTCAAGCAAGGAGAAGCCGTTGCTGCCATCGCTGCGAATTTACATCGAAGCGTTCCATCAATTACCGCTGAATTAATGAAACAGGGCTTACTAGAGGAACATTCTCTTTCAAGTAAGCCCTTTTAAGCAAGATCTTTAGCTAAATCTCAAAAAACGCAAGATCCGACCCTAAAATCCAGAATTTTAGGGTTTTTGCAGGTATCAAATAGACGTCTATACTGCTATACTGCTCGGCCGATATATATTTGAGATACCTATGGAAATCATTGTAAAACGTCAAAATGACGCTATGCACTTTATAGCTCATAATGAAGATGGGGCAATTGTTCATTTAGATGGGTCACCCGAAATTGGAGGTCTCAATCTTGGGATTCGACCCATGCAAAATCTTCTAGCCTCTTTAGGCGGCTGTAGTGGTATAGATATACAATTAATTTTAGGCAAACAACGACAGGTAGCAGACTCCCTCGAGATGCACATAAGTGCTGAAAGGCAAGAATTCGACACGTATTCACTGTTTAAAGAAATTACTGTTCTATTTAAATTGACTGGTGAGCTTGATAAAAATAAAGTTCAAAAAGCGGTTGACCTCTCTATGCAAAAATTTTGCTCTGTAGCCAAGGTTCTTGAAAAGACTTCAAGCATTAGCTATCAAATAGAATTGAACTCCGTGAAGTTATAAATTACCTGAACATCAAAATGACTGATAAAAACAATAAATTCGAAACCGATGCTATTCGGACGCAATTTTCCACTAGCGCTGCAAAAGAACATTCAGTACCTCTCTATTTAAGCTCAAGCTTTATCTACGATGATGCTGAAAGAATGCGAGCCGCTTTTGCTGCTGAAAATAATGATTTCATTTATTCACGCTTTTCAAATCCAAACTCTAATGAATTAGTGAACAAAATGTGCAAGTTAGAAGGCGCCGAAGCAGGCTATGCAACTGCATCAGGAATGGCAGCCGTATTTTCCAGTTTTGCTGCACTCTGTAACAGTGGTGATGAAATACTAGCTTGCCGCTCAGTATTTGGCTCAACTCACACTGTATTTACTAAAATCCTACCGCGTTGGAATATTGAAACTCGTTATGCTGATATTGATGATTTAGCATCCTGGGATAAGCTGGTAACAGAAAAGACCAAACTGCTTTATCTTGAAACTCCAACAAACCCTGGAGTGGAAGTCGTTGATCTGAAATTTGCTTATAATTTTTGTAAACGTCATGACTTAATATTTGTTGTAGATAACTGTTTTGCTACTCCTTATCTACAAAAGCCCATTAGATTTGGTGCGGACTTAGTTATTCATTCCGGGACTAAATGGATTGATGGACAAGGTCGTGTTGTGGGCGGCATCATTGTTGGACGCCAAAATTTAATAGACGATATTTATGCTTTTTGTAGAAGTACCGGGCCTGCCATATCACCTTTTAACGCCTGGGTATTGTCAAAAAGCCTAGAAACACTGGCCGTCCGCATGGATAGACATTCCAGTAACGCCCTAGCCTTAGCGACTTATTTAGAGGCCCACCCAAAAGTAGAGCGAGTACTTTATCCTTTTCTAAAATCGCACCCGAATTATGCTATCGCAACACAGCAAATGAGCCAGGGTGGAGGAATTATTAGTTTCTTTCTAAAAGGCAGTTTACATAATGGACAACAATTTTTAAACGCTATTCAGATGTGTTCACTTACAGCAAATATTGGCGATTCTCGCAGCATCGTAACGCACCCTGCCTCCACTACTCATGCCAAATTAAGTATTGAAGAGCGCATGGCTGTTGGAATTTCAGACAATATGATTCGTGTTTCTTGCGGTTTAGAGCATATTGACGACATAATTGCTGATATTGATCAAGCTTTACAAGCCAGTTCCCTTTAAAATACAGCATACTTTGCGATTC
>CALHVH010000084.1 GCA_938039225.1 uncultured Gammaproteobacteria bacterium | reverse complement strand
AGATAAATTGGCTTATCCGATTGTTCAATCATTTGAACCTCAAAAGCTAACTCTAAAGCACCTGTTGTTTCCCGGCTATAATCTAGATCTGTTTCTTGGTTTGCAATCAAAACTTGTCCTAGATCGCTACCAAACCAAGTGATTTTCCATGCATCCTCTTGAGCTTTGTAATCCATTCGATCTAAGTTTAATGCGCCATCGGTTATACGGACTTTTTGACCTACATCTCTCCAGTTTTCAGTATTACCTGAAACGGTAAATAATTTTAATGGTGATTGTGGCTTGCCATTAGTAAAGAAGAGGCTAGGGTCAAATACTGTGTCATTATCTAAACCGGTGTCTTCACTTAAGTTTACGTTCTTTGCTTTTTCTTGGTAAGTTAAGCCATAACCGTAAGGAAATAATGGGTCATAGTTTTTATCACCAACATTTAGAGGTGTCTGTGCAGCAGTCTTTGGCCAAGAGAAGGAAAGTTTTCCAGTGAAATCATAAGCAACCGTACCATCTGGTTTACTAAAGATGACATCAGCAATTGCCCCGGCTTCAGTACCCGGAAGCCATGCGGCAACAAAAGCATTGGATGCATTCAGTTCACGATTTACCCAAAGTGGACGACCTGAAAGAAATAATGAAACTACAGGAATATTGTCCGCTTGAAGTTTTTTAAGTAATTGCAGTTCTTTTTTACCAGAAACATCATAAGCAACATTATCAACGTCACCCATAAATTCAGCGTAAGGTTTTTCGCCAAATACGATAATGGCAGCATCAGGTTTTGTTGTGTATTCGCCTTCCGTGTTTAGTGTGCTAGTGCCGCCCGCCGCATCTACTGTAGCTTTGATACCAGAATAGATAGATTGAGCATTTGGATACTCAGAGTTTTTTACATCAACACCTTGCCAAGTTAATGACCAGCCACCAGAAGCTTGTGCGATGCTATCAGCCCCAGATCCAGCGACTAAAATATTTGCTTTAGGGTTTAATGGAAGAGCGCCATCGTTTTTTAATAACACTAAAGATTTTCGAACAGCTTCACGTGCCACTTCTTTGTGTTCTGGCATTCCTAAAACGCTACTGTCGCCACCAAACTTTCTTTCTGATGGTTTTGGCTTGTCCATTAAACCAGAACGAATTTTGACTCTTAATATTCTACGTACCGCATCATCCAGTCTTGCCTGAGGTATGGTGCCGTCTTCAACTTGTTTTACTAGACTGTGATACAAGCCTTTCCAGCTGTCGGGAGCCATATACATATCCAGTCCACTAAGCAGAGAAGTTGGACAATCAGTATTGCTGCAATCTGGTATTGCACCATGTGCATTCCAGTCACCAACTATAAAGCCATTAAACTGCATGCGATCTTTTAACACGTCTTGCATTAATTCTTTGTGCGCGTGTAGTTTTACACCTTGCCACGATGAGAACGAAGCCATAATTGATTGCACACCAGCTTCTACAGCAGGAGGATATCCAGCACCATGTATATCGCGTAAGTCCGCTTCGCTATCAATATTATTACCTTGATCTTTGCCTTTTTCCGTTCCGCCATCACCAATGTAATGTTTTGCGGTAGAGATTACTTTGCCATCTCCAAATAAATTATTTTCTGCAGCACTGCCCTGTAAACCAAGAACAACTTGCGGTGCATAGCTAGCAACAATTTCTGGGCCTTCGGAATAACTTTCATAAGTTCTGCCCCAGCGATCATCCCTTGCAACAGCTAAGGTTGGAGCAAATGTCCAATCATGTCCTGTTACCACTAATTCTTTAGCAGTGACTTCAGCCACTCGCTTAATCAGTTCCGGGTCATTCATTGCGCCCAAGGCAATATTGTGTGGGAATATAGTTCCACCAATAACATTATTATGTCCATGTACCGCATCAATACCCAATAGTGGAGGAATGTTCACGCTTCCATCGTCGCGTTTATCCATGAGTGCATCCCAGTAAGCATCACTAGAGGCAATCCAGTCCGACACATTGGCATAAGGCTTTCCATTAGGAGCACTATTACCACCCGCAAGAACAGAACCAAGGCGATACTCTCTTACTTCTTCAACAGTAATTGAGCCCATGTCAGCTTGTACGATTTGTCCGACTTTGTCTTTAAGAGACAATTTCGCCATTAATTCATCGATGCGGGTTTCTATATTTTTATCTATCGCTATTCCACCAGAGGTACTTGGCCAATTAGCAGGGTTAATTGTTTTAGACATGTTCTTATCCATTGCAGTGTTTGCATCGCTAGTGGTTAATTCTTTTGTGGTATTAGTCTCAGGAGAAACTTTTGTGTTGTTGTTACACGCGATTAGACAAAACATACTTAGAAATAATAAGGGCAAATTTTTCATTTGAAGGCGTCTCTTTTTTATTGAAATTTAAGTCATTAACTTTAACAATCAAACGCACTTAAAACAATAGGAAATCCGATTCATTTTGGATTAAATTTATATATGTATTGGCAAATGTCTTAGCAAGACATTTATGTCTATTTTAAAAGCATATTTAGCTATGAAATGCTTATTTGATAAAAGCACTATAAAGTCATTTTTAGATAGATTTTTTGTCAAAATTACATGCAAAAATAAATTGTTTTTTAGCGAAAATTTATCGAGTATTTAATGCTGGAAATGACGGTCTTTTTAAGTACGATTATTTAGAAATAAAAGTAAGCAATATTTACGAATTCGCTAAGGAGTTTTGAATTTGTTGTTTTCTATATTGCGTAGGGGTGGAACCAGTAATTTTTTTAAAAAAGGAGTTGAAGGTAGCTTTGCTGTTAAAGCCACATTCATTCAAAATTTCAATCATTTTTTTATTATCTTGCTCTCTGTCTTCAAGAATCGTTTTTGCTTTATTGATTCTGTACGAGTTAACA
>CALHVH010000083.1 GCA_938039225.1 uncultured Gammaproteobacteria bacterium | reverse complement strand
CCTGTCACTGTGAATGGATTGCCATTGGTTAAGGTGGCGGTGACCGTATCCAATACCTGAGGACAACTGCTCACACCTACGGTGTGTAACTCTGTGATGGACGTAGGCGAGAGCGTCAAAGTAATCGGATCAATCGCCACCATTAGATTCACTGGAATACTTAAAGTCGTTGTGGCTCCCGTATCGTCATCCGTGACATCCGCTGTAATATTGCCGCTTCGGATACCTACACTTAAGTCGCTGCAATTAAAGTTTACCGCTAAGTCTTGACTTGCCGCTGAACCATCAGGCGTTACCGTTACATCCACCACACCGTCTAAAGCACCATCTACAAGCACGTTGCTTAAAGTAAAGTTATCGCCACTAATAAGTGATGCATTAACTGTACCAATAAGTTGAGGACAAGAACTAATTCCAACCGAGTGAGTAACGGTTAAAGAAATCGGTAATAATGAAATATCAACTGGAGGAGGAGTAACGTCAAGACTAACAGGGATAGTAAAACTTGTTACTGCTCCAGTGACATTATCAGTCACATCTGCAGTGACATTGCCATTTCGTAAACCACCAATTTGGCTACTACAATTAAAACTTAACTCTAAATCTTGATTAGCACTAGGCGTGCCTGGTATGACTTGTACATCAACCACATCTGATAAGCCGTCCGTAACTGCTACATTGCTTAATACAAAACTATTTCCATTGGTAAGACTAACACCCACACTTGAAAAAATATTTGGACACTGATCGCTTCCAAAAACATGAGTAGCATTCACGCTTATCTGAGAAAGTTCTACAACTATCGGTTCAACTATGACATCCAAGGTAAGTGATACTGAAAGATTGGTACTTGCACCTGACAAGTCATCAGTAACAGTAGCCAAAATATTACCGGTTCTTATACCTGCAGTAAGATCATTACAATTAAAATTGACGCCAATACTTTGATTTATCGCTGACCCATTAGGTGTAACTGTAAGATCAATTACATCAAGCAACTCTCCATCAACAAAAATATTACTCAAACTAAATGGATTACCATTGTTGATTTCTGTACTTATAGTACCAAGCAATTGAGGACAAGAAGAGGTTCCAACGGTATGACTGGCAATCAATTCAGAAGGGCTGGCTAAAATAGTAATTGGCTCAATGACAACATCGAGACTTATCGGTATCAATAAGGTTGTGATTGCTGTCGTTACATCATCGGTAATTGTTGCCGTGAGCGCTCCGTTTCTTTGTGCTGGACTTAAATCATTACAATTAAAACTCAATTGTATATCTTGTGTTGCCGCTGAACCATTTGGAGAAATAAGTACATCAATAAGGTCTGATAAATCACCACCTATATTTATATCTGAAACACTATAAGCATTACCATTAGTTAAGCTGGTATTAATAGTTCCAATAATTTGCGGACAAGACTCAACACCAACACTATGAATAGCAGTAATACTAATTGGCGCGGCAGTCAGACTAATATCATCAACCACTACATTAAGTGTAACGGGAACAGTTACTGCAGTAGTTAAGCCACTCACTGTTTCAGTTATTGTTGCAGTCACATTTCCACTACGTACCCCAGCAGTAATATCGCTACAATTATATATAACCGTTATTTCTTGTACGCTATTATTGTCAATTGAACTTATACTGGTTTCAACGACATCAATCAAGGCTCCATCAACACTTACATTAGCTATTGTGAACGCATTGCCTGAAGTCAAAGATTGACTAATCGTTCCAATACGCTGTGGGCACTGCGTAACACCAACTGTGTGCATAGCCGTAAGAAAACTTGGTGAACTCACTAGTTCTATAGCTGGAAATTCAGTAACTTCTGCTGTATTTTCAGTAAGCAAAGCTAATGCTCTATCACCACTTTCATCTCGAGCAAAAAAATCTGTTGGTAAGACATTTGCTTGGGTATCAATAATCCATGGCCTATCACTTGGACCTAAGGCAATCTTAGAGGTACGACCCTCTCGTACTAGTTCAAATGTATTTGTATTAGGAGAATAGCGACGCAAAGAGTTATTTCTATCAACTATATAAACACTATTGCCTGGACCAATATCAAGATCTATTGCACTACCTGGTTTTCGTTCACAATCGCCGCTAATCTCACATTTAAAGATACGCTGAGAACTATCAACTAGCCAATAAACATTATCTAAATTACTTGCAGCTACTTGCTGGCCGCTTGCTTTTAAACGGGTAAAACTTATTAAAGAATCATCAAGCAAATACACTCGACTATTAGTATCTGTCAGTAGTACGGTATTATTTGACGCTATGGATATATCAACTAAATCTAAATTAATTTGGACCTCTTTCCAAATTGATCCATCATGTCGAAATAAACGATTATCTTTTGCAATACCCCACGGCAAGCCATTAGAGTCAACAGCAATTTGTTTTAAATTACCGGGAAACTCATTAAAGCGTCTTTCGCTGTTTGACCAGCGCTGTAAAGTATCATCTGCTAGACGCACAAATATACTGCCATCAGCACCAATACTAATATCTTCGGCTTCGCCTTGTGGCAAACCGAAGTCAATCAGTGAATTTATTGCTAAGTCAACAGTTTCTTCTGCATCTGTACTGCCACCTGGACTCCCTGAACTTGGTGTTTCAGTAATGTCAGATTCATTAAAGTTTATGCCATATGTCAATAATTGATTATTTGTATTAGTGCGTATCAGTATTGAGTCATTGCCTATAGCAATTGCATTCGAATTTTCAGTATTATTTATTAGCTGCCATGATGAAATATTATCTTGCCAAGCGTAAAGTTGCTGATCTTGGCCTAACATGACAACTTGGCCATCTGGACTGATACTAATATCTGTGGCTAAACCAACTACACCAATCCATGTATCATCAAGATATCGAGCAATAGAACCATCTTGAGCAACAGTCCATAATTGATCATTAGGTGCAGCAGCAAGACGCTGACCATTACCCTCTATGGCCTTCCATTGGCGAGTTTTATGATTATATGAAGCTAATGTGCCTGAATTCGTTGTGACATAAATACTTTCTTCAGATACAGCGGCAATATCTGTAGCACCTACCCCTAGTTGAATCCATTCAGATTTTTGATACTGATATACATTACCTTGCTGATCTACACTCCAGGGCGTACCTCTATCATCTAAACTGATTCTGTTGAACTTACCAGGGTAGGTTTTCCAACTGTTTTGGTTAAAACTTCGACTTTTAAGCTCACCGTCTAAATTGATAATAAATACACTATCATCACTTAGACCAATATCACTTGCATACTGATTTACAGGTTCCCACTCAAGATTATTGTCTAATTCTGCTTGTGCGAATAAACTTGTTGTTAAGATCATTAACAACAAGTAGCCGCAGATAATACTTAGCTTATCGCTAAACTTCTTCATAGAAACACCTTAAATGAGCTTATATACGTTAATTGTTAATAAAACAAAAAACCTAGAGCTTTTTTAAGACGCTCACCATGAGTCTCACGTTTATGCCAATTTTCTAATTCAAAATCGCCCGTTTTAAACTCATTAAATAAAGAGTTTTTACTCGCCACTTGCATTGCATCAGAAATTGTTGAACGAGGTATGAACCAGTTCTGATTTCTGTTTTCAAACTCTCTAACGGTTCTTTCAAAGTCTGAGAGACCTGCTTCAGCAGCAAAATTATCTTCGTCAGAACGGTTTACATAATGAGTACGGCGAGGTGTTAATAAGATTAACACTGAACGACGAAATTCACGGGTTCCTTGTCGAGAGAAGAAATACTGTAATCCTGGTATATCACCCAAAAAAGGAACACTATCTCGAGAGCTCTCACTTTCTTCTTCAGTTAAGCCACTTAATACTAAGGTTTCACCAAAGTTCATTTCAACATTTGCATTAACTGTAGTTTTTGAAGTATCTAATCTAAACTCAAAGACAACCGAACTACTTGGTGTAGTCAAAAAGGTACGTTCAGCTTCAACTTCTAAACGCACTTTATCGTCACTTAAGAATTCCGGTTTTACGGCTAACTTGACACCAATCTCTTTATTGATCGAAACCGCCGTACCATCACCACCTGAAACTGCAGCTGCAATCACATCAACACCTGAGAAAAATTCCGATGTTTTTCCAGATAAAGCAACCAG
>CALHVH010000082.1 GCA_938039225.1 uncultured Gammaproteobacteria bacterium | reverse complement strand
ATCATAACGATATATTTTAAAACTCTTAACTTTTGTCGCATCATCTGATGCCTTAAAAGTTTTGCCGTTTTTATTTACGCGTGAATTCTTAGGTAAACGAAATTCTGCCATGTTACTTCTCTACTTTAAAGTTTTAATAGTTTTTAAATTAATAAACACGAGGTTTAGGTGGAATATGCTTAAGATCTTCAGTTAAGGTATCCATATGCACAGGACGGTAATCGATTTTCGTACTGCCATCTTCATTAAACCAAATAAGTGAATGCTTCATCCATTCTTCATCATTTCGATCTTTAAAATCCTCATGCGAATGGGCACCACGACTTTCCTTACGATTTTCAGCTAGTACCATTGTGCAAGTTGCATTGCCCAATAAATTATCCAATTCTAAGGTTTCAAGTAAGTCGGTATTCCATACCAATGATGTATCAGAAACATGCACGTCTTTGAAATCAGCAACCACTTTAGCTAACTCAGTGACACCTTCTTTCATCACGTCGCTAGTGCGGAATACAGCGGCGTGAGCTTGCATAATACGCTGCATGCGATCACGTAATTCTGCAGTAGGCTTTGAGCCTTTTGAATAACGCAAACGATCTAAGCGTTCAATGGCTTCTTTACCAGCGTCAGGCTTAAGTTCAGATTGACGTGCTCCTGGAGTAAGAATTTTTCCAGCATGGATTGCTGACGCTCTTCCGAAGACCACGAGATCAAGTAATGAATTAGACCCTAAGCGATTGGCACCATGTACAGATACACAACCTGCCTCACCCACTGCCATTAAGCCGGGAACGACAGAATCAGGATTGCCATCTTTCAGCGTAACGACTTCAGCGTTATAGTTTGTTGGAATACCACCCATGTTGTAATGCACGGTTGGTAAGACTGGAATGGGTTCTTTAGTTACATCAACGCCAGCAAAAATACGAGCCGTTTCTGCAATACCAGGTAAACGCTCTTCAATCACTTCTTTACCAAGATGCATTAAGTTTAGATGTATATGATCATTCGATTCACCTACTCCATTGCCTGCTCTGATTTCCATGGTCATTGAACGTGAAACCACATCGCGCGAGGCTAAATCTTTTGCACTTGGCGCATAGCGTTCCATAAAACGCTCGCCTTTGTTATTAGTTAGATAACCACCTTCACCACGCACACCCTCAGTAATCAAGCAACCCGCACCATAGACACCGGTTGGGTGGAACTGAACAAATTCCATATCTTGTAAAGCCAGGCCAGCACGTAAAACCATGCCATTACCGTCACCTGTGCAAGTATGGGCTGAAGTACAAGAAAAGAATGCACGGCCATAACCACCCGTGGCTAACACTACCATTTGTGCACGGAAGCGATGAATGGTGCCATCTTCTAGATTCCAAGCCATAACACCCACACACTTGTCATCTTCCATTATTAAATCTAGAGCGAAATATTCAATAAAGAAATTAGCATTATGTTTTAGCGATTGCTGATACAAGGTATGCAACATAGCATGACCGGTACGGTCAGCGGCGGCACACGTTCGTTGTGCTGCTGGACCTTCACCGTATTCGGTAGTCATGCCACCAAATGGTCGCTGGTAGATTTTACCTTCTTCAGTACGCGAAAAAGGAACACCGTAGTGTTCAAGTTCAATAACGGCTTCTGGGGCCTCTTTACATAAGTACTCAATCGCATCTTGATCGCCTAACCAGTCCGAACCTTTAACCGTATCATAAGCGTGCCAGCGCCAATCATCCTTACCCATATTGCCAAGAGCGGCTGAAATACCACCTTGAGCAGCTACAGTATGACTACGTGTTGGAAAAACTTTAGTAATACATGCGGTGGATAAACCTTGTTCAACCATACCTAAAGTAGCTCGTAGACCAGCGCCGCCGGCACCAACAACTACTACATCAAATGTATGGTCAATAATTTTGTAATCTTTCATATCTATGGTCATCATTAAATGCCTTAAAACAATATTTTTAATTTTTAAATGGGTAAATAAAAATAAGCCTAGTCTTAGCTCAAGCTTATTTTAAGAATTGATATCACTGCGACTAAAGCAAAAATGATATGGGCAAACTTTGAAAGTAGCATTGATACCACTTTGGTTTTTCCATGAATGTAATCTTCAATAACGACTTGTACGCCTGATTCTGAATGAAAGAACATGCAAAGAACAAACATAAGCATGCTCGCTGCAATAAGTGGTTGCTTTATCCACGCCGTAATAGTGATGTGATCAATTGAGTCTAAGCCCATGTAAGAAATGAGCAAAAAGATGACCAGTGGAATCATGAGAACCGCTGAAACACGTTGCCCCCACCAATGACCTGTGCCGTCTTTAGCCGAACCTAAACCTTGTGCAGTTGCTAGAGGTGATTTTTTAAGATTTAAACTCATGCTGCACCCCCTAACAAGATGAACCACGTGCCAGCCGTCAATACGATTGCAGTAATGATGGTAAATACGCCTGATTTTTTAACTTGCTCGATTTCAAAACCTCTGCCAGTGTCCCAAAACAAATGTCTGATGCCATTACAAAAATGGTAGAAAAATGCGAATGACCATCCAATTAACAACAAACGCCCAAGGATAGAGCGGAAAAAATCTAGAACTTGTGCATACTCACTACTACCCGTAGCGATAGCAAGTAACCAGCAGGTTAGCATCAATAAGCCAATACTAAGGAAAACGCCCGTTGCTCTGTGCAATATGGACATCACCATGGTAATTTGCCATTTATAAACTCCTAAATGAGGAGATAAAGGTCGTTCGATGTGTTTCATTCGATAATGCCTTATGTGTTTATGTTTTATTAATAAGTATTTTTAAAAATCAATGCAGCGACCGTTTTTTTCCCAGTCACCAAAACGCGTTGGTTCCAAACCACCGCGTCCACCAAATTCTTTAGCTTTTGTTTTGCTACTCACCTGAGAATCATTTTCTTCTTGTGCACTTTCAGACTTGAGACTAGGCGACTCAACCACCACATCAATTTTTGATAGTGGGCTTGCTGCATTTTTCTTGGAGTCAAGAGTTGTTGAATCAGTCATTATTAATTGCCGAGCAAGAAGTTTGTAAAAAATTTCGAGTTAATACAGGTACTTAAATCCCTATAGTTCCCATCAAATTTGTAGTATTGTCGCTGAATTCCGCATTCAAGGCAATAAAACCTATAAACTATACGACTTAAGTAAGCCCCATAGATTATTTAAGAATGTGAGTAATTTCTCAACATTGACAAGCTTCATAGCTCTATGTAAATACCAACGATAATATTAAAATATGCATATGCACAATTTTCATTCAGACCTTTTAGAGTCCAGTGGTCAAGCCCTATTAAAGAACTCAACAATTCTGCAAGCAGAAGGCGCAGATGCAGCGACATTTTTACAAGGACAATTTAGCCAGAATATTATAAATTTAGCTGATAAAAGTGCGTGTTTTGCTGGATTAAGTAACCCTAAAGGACGCCTGATAGTCTCAGCTTACATCTACAAAAAGTCAAAGGATCTCTTCTGGCTGGTGATACCAAGCAGCATGTTAGACGAAAGCCTAAAGCACCTCAGTAAATATGTAATGCGTTCTAAAGTTAAATTTTCACATGCCCAAGAAATTTATCTTTACGGTTTGTGGAATAGCACAACAGAAAATCAAAGTGTTTTTGAAGACCAGTTTAATCTGGCCAAGCACGCAAACTTAAGCATTGGTTTTTCTGATAAAACGTTGAATATTGATTTAGACGATGAAGCTCATTGGACTCTTCTTAAAATTCTAAATGTCATACCAGAAGTTAATCCTCAAACCCAAGAACACTTTGTGGCACAAATGCTCAACATGGATGTGTTAGAAGGAATCAGTTTCAATAAAGGTTGTTATACAGGGCAAGAAATCATTGCTCGCATGCAACACCTAGGAAGGATTAAAAGAAGAACACTTCTTATTAAGTCACAAACCGAATTATCTCCAGGCGAGAAAATCTCACTCAAAGAGACATCATTGGGTGAGGTAATAAATTACATTAAGTTTCAGGAAAATTTTTTCTGCCTAGCTGTAATCCAATTGGATAAACTCAAAAAAATTGTGCTTGCTAAAGAGTTCGAAGATACAGGATTAACAATTTATAACCCACCTTATGCATTGGAACAAAAAACCTAGTTGGCGTTTAATATATTTGCCACTTAAAAAACTTAGTCTTACATTCCATTTGAAGTATTATTTTAATATTAAGCGACTCATTAATTTGCAAATAGTCACTTGTCTTCATCCTTATTTTTGAAAATTTGTCTCTCAAGGCAAGTGGAATATTTTCATATCTTAATCATTTTTTACATTTAATTTATCATCTAAAATAAAACAGAATACTTTTATATTTTATACCTATTAGTCTGCAGTAAATTTAAGCTATTTTATGTTATAATACGGGGATTATTTTTACTATTAAACTTAACATATTTTAAATTCGAAAAACAAATTTTAACTTGGACATAATTATGAATAAAAAAATATTAGCAGCAATAAGTCTTACTCTGTTAAGCACAACTGTAAGCACATCAACTTTTGCAAATGATAACGAAATATCTGCAAATGTAACACTAGCCACTGACTATGTTTGGCGTGGAGTTACTCAAACCAATGAAAACCCAGCAATACAAGGTGGACTTGATTGGTCAGGGGATAACGGTTTTTATGTTGGCACGTGGGCATCAAACGTAGACTTTGGCGATGTTGAGAATATGGAGCTAGATTTTTACGGCGGTTGGTCAACAGAGCTTTCTAATGGTTTAGGTGTTGATGTAGGCTTTATTCAGTATTTATATTTTGATGATGCTGGTGATGTTGACTTCAACGAAATCTACCTTGGCTTAAGTCATTCAGGTGTTAGCGGTAAGCTATCATATGACGTTGATAACGAAAGCACATACCTTGAGTTAGGTTATGATTTTGATCTCGGAAATGACTTTGGTTTAGGATTGCACGTAGGCAACTACTCCTTCGATGGCGATGGCGACTACACTGATTACTCAATTGCACTAAGCAAATCATTTAATGATCTAGACTTTGGATTAGGTTATTACGATACCGATATTGACGGTCTAGATGGACGAGTTGTATTTTCAGTTGGAAAATCTTTCTAAGATTATTTGAAAAACAAACAAAAAAGCCAGCATTAGCTGGCTTTTTTTTACCTAATAGTTTCTGTAAGATTACAGATTAAAGATCTTATCAACATCTAGCACGCCAATTTTTTTATTAACATACTCAAACCCTGCTAAGGAATAGCCAGAAATACCAGTTGGTAATTCAGTCAAATTTATTGACATATCATCCGATACTAAAATTTTTTCTGGAATTCTATCAAACTCAATCGCACCATACGTAACTAAACTTGTATCAAAGTCTTTATACAAAACTAATGCCGCTACTTGAAGATCAGCATTGTCAGTAAGCAAAGGTTTAACGTTCACAATAGGGTAAAACTTTCCTTGTAAAAAAAGCATACGATTATATAAGTCAGGAGCGCCAACAATACTGATTGTATTTGGCTGTTCTACTAACATCTTCAATCGATTATTTGCAATTGCAATATTTTTACCACCTATAGTGCATAACCACGTATCAACTTTTTTTTGCTCAATCAACATCGCGCTCACTCAAGTAATGACAAAAGTTATCAATCTCGCATAAATAAACAATTTTCTCTAACTTTTCGTCGTAGTAAATATCATGTACAAATGAAGTATCAGAGCGCATTATACCTGGAACCGGGTGAATCAAATCAATGGGAATTTCTATTGATTGAAACTCATCAACAAACAATGCCAAATGCTTGTCTGAATTAAATACTACAATTAATTTACGTGGAGGAATATTTCTTCCTTCTGTAAGATGCTTAACAATAAAATCAACCCCAGACAATGAGAGTAAATGTTTATCATCAAGTTTTGGCGAACCATCGTAAGCCTGAATAGTTCTAATAGCATTAACCGGCAAACCAAAATTTTGCCCTGCAATACTAACTAACCCGTAAGCAATTTTTTTCATTATTAAGCTACTGCTAAACTTTCGTTAATAACTCTAGCCATGCGATCTTCATCAAAAGGTTTAATGAAATAATGATCAACACCCGCTTTAAGAGCCAATTCTTTATGCTTTTCAGTTGAACGTGAGGTAACCATCATCACAGGAATACTTGAATAATCATCACGTGTTTTTAAGTGACGAGCCAAATCTATTCCATTCATTCGCGGCATCTCAAGATCGGTAATAATACCTAGAACAGAGTTCGTTTCTAATACCTGCTGAGCCTCAATACCGTCTTTTGCGGTAACAACCGAATAACCTAAATCGGTTACAAAGTCACTCATTGAGCGTCTAGCACTCAGAGAATCATCAACTACCAAGATACAAGGTAATTTTTTATTATATTCTTCTTCAACCAAACCAGAGTGTCTGTTAATAATATATTGATCAGCGACTGTATCGGTATTTAACTCAGTTAAATCAATTACCGGTGTCACTCGACCATCACCCAAAATTGAAGCACCAACAATACCATCAACTCTGGGTAAATACTTACTCAAAGGTTTTAGCACTAAGTCCCTACTATCAATGATCATTGGAACAGTAATGGCCTTATAGGTAGCATCTGACAAACGGATAATGATAGCAATTTTATTTTCACTAAATGAAGGCATATGTAATAGCGACGATAAGGAATAGGTATTTAATAATTCGTTTCGCCACTCAAGAATGTTCTTACCATTGAGATCCCTAATACTATTTTCATCTAGATAAACCACATCTTCTACGCCATGGTTACTGACTGCCATACGCTTGTTATTTATATCAACAAGCAATGCATGAGTTGACATCAAACTGACTGGTAATGACACTGATATTGTTGTGCCATAACCTTGAAAACTCTTAATTGATAAATTACCTTTAATCTCCTTGATTCTCTGATTTACCACATCCATGCCAATTCCACGCCCAGACACTTGAGACACTTCATTCTTAGTGGAGAATCCAGGAATCAAGATAAATCTAGTTACTTCTTCAGGAGTTAATTCTGTGTAAGCGTCGCTAATCAAATCTTTTTCAATAGCCTTGGCCATAATTTTTTCGTGATCCAAACCTTGCCCATCGTCAAAACAATGAACCATAATTTGATCACCCACTCTATCAAACTTCAAAGTAATATTACCAACTTCTGGCTTACCTAAACGCAAGCGCTCATCAGGTGACTCAATTCCATGATCGATTGCATTACGTAGAATATGCATAATAGGATCAACGAGTTGCTGTAAAATATTACTATCTACTAAAGTATTTTCGCCCACCAAATTAAAATCAATTTTCTTTCCGGTTAATCTACAAGCTTGTCTGATTGCCCTACCAAAACGACTACTTAAATGAGATACAGGTAACATTCTCATTTGAATAACATTATTTTGGTTTTGTCTTTGTAATTGCATTTGATCAACAGCAACCGACTCTAGATTAACAACATCGTCAATACTTGAATCAAGCATACCCAAACAATCCACTACAGACTCAATCAAACGTTGAGTAGCTGTATGAAGCTCGTTATATTCTTCAATCTCTAAGGGATCAAACTCATTGTCTTTTTTATCACGGTTAGAACTAACACCACGAATAAAAACTAACTGCTCTAACTCAGACATTAATAAATTTAGATTTGTATGTTCTTTTCTAAGCGCTTGTAAATTTTGCTTAGTGGTTCTAGTATGTTCCGCGATACGCCCCGAGGAAATCATATTTTCGCCAGCAATTCTAATTAGGTTATCAATAAGTGCGTCCGGCACACGTACTGTACTGGCAACTTTAGTTGCTTCCACATTTTCTGTTTTTGCGGCAGGAAGTTCAGGCTTGAGCAACTCTCTTCCTAATAGTTTTTGATTTGATTCTGGAGTCGCTTTTGATGCATCAGAACTTACAAGCTCTAGCTCGTAACTACTTGCAGTTTCATCTTGACCCTCTATCCTAGGAGGCGTAATGTCCTGTGGAAATCCGCCTTGATCAAGAGCATTTGCCCAATCTAGAATGCGCTGATAAACACCTACTGCCTCAAGAGGAAATTCAGTTGATTCTAGCAATGACTCAGTCATTGCCTCTAAACTATCAGCAGACTCCATCAGAAGTTCAGCCAAATCACCTTCGGCTAACATCTGTTTTTTAGCGAGAACATCTAAAATATCTTCAAGCTGGTGAGTGAAATTTGCTAAACCAATAACACCTACGGTATTACCCGAGCCTTTTATGGTATGAACAATTCGTCTAGCAATATCTAAATCACTAAAAAATTGATTTTCTATAAATCCAAGAATCGCTCTTGAAAATTCAGCCGATTGCTCCGGTAATTCGTCAATAAAACTTTGCAGCATTAATTGATCGGCATCGTCCGGTATGCTCAAGGACAAATCCTCAAGTGAAGCAACTGTTTCTCTATAAGCTATATCGCGTTCTAGCTCTGGAGCTTCTAAAGTAGATAATTTCTGAATGACTTCTGCAATATTAGATTGCTCTTCAGGACCTTTAATACTGTTATTAAATAAATGGATTAAACTAATGGTTGTAGAGTTTTGACCTTCATCAATAAATTTCTTTAAAACAAATGGCCATACAATAATAGATTTTATATTTTCATCAGTAGGATTATTAATGCTGACATCAACAGCATGTGATATCTCAGTTAATTGTTCAATTAAACCATTGTATTCAATCAGTTCTGCAGCATCTTTTAAGTTACTGATTCTATCGCTATGAAAGGCGAGTTTAACCAATGCTTGTTCAGTAGTTGAGAGATCAGCCAGCTCATCGCTTAATTCCTGTAGCTCTTCAACAAAAATATCGAAAACTTCTCTTTGCTGTTCAGAATACTCCTGAACCTCGACTTCAAAATCATTCTCTTCATCAAAAAGTTTTGCCTTTTTTAAGAGCTCAGCATACAAATCACTTACATCTCTATCATTTAAGAGCATATCGCTTTCAGAACTAGCTTCTGCTTCAACTTC
>CALHVH010000081.1 GCA_938039225.1 uncultured Gammaproteobacteria bacterium | reverse complement strand
GTAAATTTCTCACTGGCTTTATCAGGCGCATAATAAAGTAAAGTGTCACCAGGCGCAGGTTCTATTGACTCATTAGCCGTTGCCAGAATCAATTCGCTATTCGCTTTTATAACTAAAATCAACATTGCATCGTTTGATGCTGCCCCTAAAAAGTCGCTATACCGGTAATTTTCTGAGAGTTTAGTACTATAAAACTGCCAATCTCGAATATGCAGCTTCCAGAGTCGTTCAAACACAGCATCAAATTGGAATGCTGGTTTTCCTCTAATAGAACGAGTTACACCACGTTCTCCTTCTTCAGCGCTAACACCCATAGGTAATTGGTAAACAAACTTTCTGCCAATTTCTGGGGCAAGTGCAGTACAAACTAGCGCATTATAGGCATCATTACTAGTTGCTGCCAAAACTACATCAATGTGTGAAATCTCTACGGTTGCTTCAGCAAAATCGGATAATATTTCACCATAAAACACCGGCACACCGGCTAAACGCGCGGCCCGCAAACTATGCCATGAACTATCTGCTACTAGAACCTCGACTTCTAAACTATTCAGTTTCTTTGCCAATTCAATAGACCATGGTGAGCCGCCAACAATTAACAATGATTGTTTATCAGGTGCAGCAAGACCAAGACGGCGTGCTAACCAACCAATACTCATTCCATGCAAGACAACTGTGACAAAAATCACAAAAAAGATGAGTGGCAATAAGGCCTCACCATCAGGATAACCTGCTTCATACAAACGCGGCCCCATAACACCTGCTGTTGCCGCAGCAACTATTCCACGCGGTGCAATCCAAGAAAGTAAAATACGGTCATTACGCGGCATCCCAGAGCCCATAGTTGCAAGCCAAATAGTAACTGGTCGACACACCAGTAATACGACCACTATTAAAGCCACACCTTGCCATCCAATTACACGAGCAATGCGCAAATCAATATTAGCAGTAAGCATTACAAACACTACCGAAACCAGCATTACCGTTATATATTCTTTAAACCGTCGCATGTCCTGCAAGCCTGGTAAATGCATATTTCCTATCACCATGCCCATAATCGTAACCGCAAGCAGACCCGCTTCATGTTGCAATGCATTGGATACTTCAAAGACTATCAATACCAAGGTTAACATTACAGGTGATTTAAGATATTCAGGTACATACCCGTGCAGAAATGCCTTACCCGTTAGCCAACCACCTAAGCCTCCAAGAAAAAGTCCAGATAGTAGAGCAAGACTTAAGCCTGTAGCAATAGCTACCCAACCACTACCTTCTCCCGCAAAAACAAAAAACTGAAACACTAACACTGCGAGTAAAGCACCTATTGGATCATTAACAATTCCTTCCCACTTTAGGTAAGAGGCTGTTCGACGATTTAGTCCAGCTTGACGTAACAGCGGCATAATCACAGTAGGCCCAGTAACGACTAAAATTGCCCCAAATACTAACGATACAGGCCAACTCAAACCGCCAACAAAGTGTCCGGCTAATGAACAAGTAACAAATGCTACTGGAGCACCAATATAAACTAAACGCTTAACCCCTGATGCAGCAACACGTAATTCATGAATGTGTAAATTAAGCCCACCTTCAAAAAGAATAATCGCCACACACAAACTAATAATTGAGCGGCGTAAATCCTCATTGAAAATTTCAGAGGGAATAACCCACCCCAAAGCCGACTTACCGACCAACAAACCTGCCGTGGCCAACAACACAATGGCAGGTAAACGAGTGCGCCAGGCCAGCCATTGCGCGCCAACACCTAAAGCTACAATAGCTACGATAATTAAAGAGATATGTTCAGTGTCCAAATGCTGTCCCAATCAAAAACGACTGCTAAACTTAACGTGTGTATGGCCTGCTTGCAAGCTTGAATATCAAATAAACTGATTGTAAGTTTCTGATTTTACTGGTAGCGAAGCAATTTCTTTGTACAATGACTGTGGTTTTAAAAGCTAATATAATGATTATCGACTTCTACGGGCTATAAAGCTTGTGTAAAGACCCTATGTGCCATTGACTATAATTAATACAAGAAAAATTTCTCATACCCATAATGTACTTTGACTCTATTGACGACAATAAAAAATCCGCGGTAATTCGAATCGTATTAGTAGGCGTATTTAGCTTTATAGCTATTGTTTTCTTAACGATTAAGTCTGTCATACCCAGCATTGAAAAAGATCTGTTAAACAGAGTCTCGCTTGCACTCTACGAAAACAAAATCAATAATATTTTAGTGACTGTATCTGGGCAAAACATCATTCTGGAAGGATTAGTCTCTGAGCAAGTTCAAACTAAAGCAGTAAAAACTGTTAGCCAAGTCAGAGGTGTTGGAAATATTACTTCTGAATTTATCTTAGTAAGTTCCCTCCCAAAATCTGGAAAAACAAGATGATTTACTTAATTGGAAAAATGTTACTTCCATTATTTTTTGCCGTCATGATTGGTTTATGGCTGGGATGGCAATTACGTGGCTTAGAATTTTCCCAAAAATTGCGCACTTTACAAAATGAATGGGCAGCTAGATTTCGATCATCAGACCAAGAGCGAGATTTTGCTATCAAAAAATCCACAACCCTTGACCTAAAAAGTAAACAATATAAACAGCAACTAGAAGCCAGCGGCAAATTACTTAAACGTTATGAAGAATCACGTAAGCAATCGCAAACAACTATAGAAGAAGATAATAAACTTATAAAGAAGCTAAGTTCAGCATTAAACCTTTTACGTACAAACCTTGCTGAACGTGATGAGAAATTAAAAAAACTTTCTACTATTTTAGTTAAACTCAAAGAACTAGAACGCTCGCAAAAAAATAAAATTCGTTCGGGAAGCAATACTATTGAACGCCTTATGCTTCAAGCGCAAGAAAAATCCAATAAAATTCAATTATTGCATGACGAATTAAATGCCGTTCAAGAAAACCAAAAAACAACTCAAGCAAGTAGCAGTGATATAAAACAAGATTACTACGAGTTACAGGCAAAACTCAATGACCGGGAAACTAAACTTGATTTAATAAAGCAAGAACTCGAATCTCAAAAAGAAACAGCCACAACAATGGAAAAAGAGTTGCAGGCGATACAAGCTCAAGTTACTACGCCTCCAGCAAATGACCTTGACATGAATCTAACTAAATCGACCCGTCCAGTCTGGATTTTAGAAGAAGCCAATGGCTTAAAAGACGATTTACAAAAAATTAAAGGTATTGGACCGGTGATGGAAAAGCTTCTAAATGAAATTGGAATTTTTCACTACAATCAGCTCGCTCGTATGAATGAATCTGACTGCTTATGGGTATCGGACAGAATCCGCACTTTCCCAAAACGTATAAAGCGTGATCGCTGGCAACAGCAAGCGGTAGAGCTAGACTTAGACCAACTCGAGCAGGAGAAGACTGTCATCACTAGAAATTCTCAATCTGCTTTACATTCGGAGGAAGAATGAAATTACATATTAAAGAGTTTTCGAATAATGCAATCATCCCTGGAGAGTTTGCATTTGCGATTCCAGATATAGCACAGCACGTAGCTTTAAGCGAAAATAAAAATCCAACTTTATCGTGGAGTGATGCCCCTCAAAATACAAAATCGTTTGTATTATTGTGTGTCGATCCTGATGTACCAAGCAAGCCTGATGATGTAAACCAAGAAGGGAAAGAGGTTCCAAGTGATTTACTACGTTGTGATTTTTATCATTGGGTAATGGTTGATATACCGAGTTCGGTTAATCAAATCACCGCCGGATCTTGCTCATCTGGAGTAGTTGCTCAAGGCAAAAAGAATCCGGTAGGGCCTAAAGGGGCTAGACAAGGTATTAATGATTACACTCAATGGTTTAATGGTGATGATTCCATGCATGGAGATTACTATGGCTACGATGGTCCCTGCCCTCCTTGGAATGACAGTATTATTCATCATTATCATTTCATATTATATGCCACTGACCTTGATCATTGTGATGTAGATGGTGCATTTACAGGTCCTGATGTAAAAGTTGCAATCGAAGGGCATGTCTTAGCTAAAACCGAAGTTATTGGCACTTACACACTCAATCCGAGATTAATAGCATAAAATTTTCAAAAAAA
>CALHVH010000080.1 GCA_938039225.1 uncultured Gammaproteobacteria bacterium | reverse complement strand
TGACTGGTCAATTTGCCAAAATAAGCGTTTAAAAAGACCTCACTTTGGCTGTCGGATAATTCCATGGATTGGAGTATTGAACTTACATCTAACAGAGGGTTGCCTAAGCCGGCATATTCCCAGTCAATAAAAATCAGTTCATCAGCTACTAGGATATTGCCACTATGCAAATCATTATGACAAAGAACGTGCGGTCGCTCTTCGCATTCATTTAATAAGCTGATAATTTGATCTGCCCATTTTGAGCTTGAATCTGACTGTAAAATATCAGCATAACGCTTTACACCAGACACTAAATCAAAGTCATTAAGTGCAGGACTCAAAGTATGTAATACTTTAAGTTTATTTGCTAAATTATTGATATTTAGATAGTTTAAATCATGAGTTGACCAAGAATTTGCCTCAATATACTGGCTAAGTAATATTCCATGTTCTAAGCTTGAATACACCGGTTCATTGTTAAGTGATTTGGTACACAAAAACTCTAGAACCTTGATTTCATTCTCTCTATCAGGAATAACGCCTTGATCAAAGGCTTTGTCTAGACGCAATACATAGGGTTGTTTATCTTTTTCAATCAGATAAGAACGACTGCTAATGCTATTGGATAGCTCTCGGATAAACTCCACAGATTCAGAATTCCAATGTGGAATCAGATTAATGGCCTTAATAAGATCATGGTTAGCGGTCAACATGCTCACTGAGTTTCAAGCTCTTTTTTCCAGGCAAAATAACCAATAACAATCAACACAAGATATACCGCATATAACAGGGCGTAAATATAAAAGCCACGATCGTAATATAAACATATATTAATAGAATTGATAACAAACCAATAATGCCAGTTTTCAAAAACTTTCTTTGCCACCATGAAAGTAGTTACAACACCACCCCAAGTAGTGAAAGAATCAATAAAGGGTTTAGCTGCATCAGTGTAGGTATTGAGTAAATAGCCACTCAGACTGGCCAAACCAAATACAAGGGCTATTGCTGTAAGGTGTTGCTCTGATGACCAGCGGGTAACCTTTAATGCTGATTCACCTGTCTTATTTTGACTTGACTCTTTTTTACCGCCATTTTTCCATGTCCAAATCCCATAAAAAGAAATGAACACATAGAAAACTTGCAATGCAGCATCCATATATAACTTACCATGCCACACCACATAACAAAATATAACAGTACTGATAATTCCAAAAAACCAACACCAAATATTTTGTTTAATAGCTAAAATCAAATAAATAATGGCAAATAGAGTGCTTAAGCCCTCTAATGACCATGCATAGTTAATTAAACTTTCAAATGTCATTGCTTGAGTCTTGTCTTATTGACCGTAGTGGTAATCAAAACTAAGTCCAAACTGCCTTGGATCACCTTGACGAGTATATAAAGTATCTGCGAAATTTCTTGCAGGTTCATTACCAAAAAAGAATCCACGTACTGCGTATTGCTTATCAAATACATTACGTGCCCACAGACTGACTGACCAGATGTCAGCATCATAGCCAACACGTAAATTAGTTAAGCTATAGGCTTCAGATTTTTGATCATGACTGTCTGAGAAGAAAAACTCGTCTTTGCCACTGATATCGACTCTGGCATACCAGTTGTCTGTGAACTGATAACGACCACCAAGAGCAAACGTGTAATTAGGTGCGTGGGCTTGATCTCGACCTTCACGGTCTGGAGCAGTGGCTAATTTTTTAATATCGGTTTGTAATAAGCCAATATTGGTATAGACATCCAACTTATCAGTGACTAAATACTTAAGTTCAGCTTCTAGCCCATAGTTACTGCCTTCGCCCGCGTTATCAGTAAAGAAAATAAAGCTGGATGGGTCACCAGGGCTTAACTGACGTGATGATTGCACTTGTTGATCGCTTCTTTGCATGTAAAAAGTATTTGCAGAATAATCTAATCTATCATCCATTAAAGAGCCTTTAAGACCAAATTCATAATTCCATAAAAACTCAGCATCAAAAAGCAGATCATCTTGAGAGGCATTGGCTGGAAGTCCGAGATTAAAGCCACCGGCTTTATAACCTCTAGCAACTTTCGCGTAGGCCTGCGTTGAGTCACTTATTGTGTAATTCAAAGCAATTTGACCGCCAATACTGTCTTCACTTATATCAAAGGCCTCATTAGACGTGTCTGTATACTCTGCATCACGATCTTCAAATCGTAGGCCCGCATTTAAGGAAAAGCGTTCATTCAATTGGTAATTAATATCAGCGAATAGGGCGTAGTTACTGGCCTCATATTCTCTGACTATTCGATCTAATGAGGTAAAGCCTTCAAAATTTCCATCATCAACGGTGTCATTGGATTCTTTATTGTTCGCGACGATGAAGCCTGTGACCCAATCTAACTTATCTCCAAGAAGACCTGCATTAGGCGCTGAGAGTAAGCGAATTTCTTGGCTAAGGTTTTGACGATCACGTTCGGTCACTGAAAAGAAATCGTAAATAACTGGATCCCAAAAAGTGTCATTACCCCAATCGGCATCAAAACTGAAAATCACATCGGAACGTGCGGCACCAGTAATGCTTTCTACAATAATTGAATCAGTTAATGCACCGGTAGATTTTAAAGACAAGGCTTTGGTTTTTTGTGCATCTTGTCCAGGACGATTGGATTGGGTGGTAAATCCGTTATCGACAGCAAAGGCATCATAGCCATTATCAATATCCACAGTGAATAAAGAAAGGTCAAAATTCCAATTATCACCAGGCTGATAATTTAACTTTAACCTGGCTGATAATTCATCGCGACCATTGGTGTCATCACGATTTAAAAAGGCATTGTCTCTAAAGCCATTGCTTTTATGTTGATGAA
>CALHVH010000079.1 GCA_938039225.1 uncultured Gammaproteobacteria bacterium | reverse complement strand
CTTGTTCGGCAGTTTGTCCAGCTGGCAAAATCGTATTCCCTAAAACGGTTTTAGGCTCGGTATCATGTTTCTCAGAGTATGCAACCATCGCCCCCATATAATCAGGAGCATAATTTCCATTGGCATCAAATGGATTGTTGCGATTGCTAAAGTCCCAACCCGTGAACACTCTAGCCATTTCTTCGATAGTCGTTTGATTATAAGTTGGAATTGCTAAACCTTGGGCATCGAGTTTTTGTGTTCCATCAAGATTTAGTTCATGTAAACCAATCGAAAACAACTGCATCATTTCGCGCGCATAATTTTCATCAGGTAATATATTTCTTTGCGGGTTAGCTTTTTCATTGCCTTTCATACTTAAGTATTCACCCATCACTGGACTTAAGGTAACAGCACTCATTAAATCTCGGTAATTCCCAAAAGAATGCTCAAGCAAAATATCATAATAGTTCGCCAATGCAGGAAACGCGATATCCCCGCTTGGGAAATCTACACCTAGAAGAGAAACCACCCAAATTTCACTGAGAGCAAAAGCAACACGTTGTCGTAGTTGATCATCTGCAGTAGCTGAACGTGATAACCATGCTGAGATATGGTCTCGCCATTCTATTTCTGGAAGTGCTTGCAAATAACTTAGGTGTGTTGTGACTGGCAGTGAAAATTGGTCATCCAACCATGCTTCATAGCCCATATCACTCAAACTTTGTATGTCCTCCAGCCTAGCCCCAAAACTACTCATGCCTAAAAACTTGCTGGCTGCTTGTTCACTAATTGTCACATCCACTGGAGGCGTTACTGTAACCGGAGGCGGTGGTGTAGGATCAGGATTACCAGCAGAGTCTGAACCACCTCCACAAGCAATAAGGATTGAGACACATAGCAATAAACAGAATTGAGCGCAAAATTTAACTATTTTCATAAAGGTGTACCAAATTTGTTACAACTTAAGGCTCATATAATAACCATAAACGAATTAATTATCTTAGCCTTTTTTATTAAAATCACACGCGGCAGAGCAACATTAACGAAACGATATATATAAAGTAACGCTTTAAAGATGCGTTTTTAGACAGCAAAACCAAAAATAAATTCAAGCAAAACCTCAGTAATATTCACCTAAGGAGCAAGCCAATAGCTAGTCCATTCATTATCTACATACCTGAATTGTGCACGTAAATGCTTGGGATTCTCCAGTGATAAGTAGTCAATTAAATGTACTTTTGACTCAATTACGGCAAAGTTTAGGTAAGCGCTCTCTGGTTCGAACTCTTCGATTGACAAAGTATTGTCTTGTAATTGAGCATAGTTACTTAGTTGACTGCCTGGAGCATATCTATTTGCATAAGTTAACTGATTATTCCTATGATTATCTAGCCAACGAGATTTAGTAAGGTGGTTTTGATAATGAATTGTCGCTTCAGCAAAACAACTAATTTGCACTTTACTGATCGAATTAAAAGCCAAAAAGAGCACTTTTGGGTTCTTCTTTATCTGTTGTATTTTAGGTGAACGATAGTCAGTATGGCATTCAATACAGCGACTTTCTTCATTTATTTTTCTAACAACAACCGTTCGAGCTAAGGCTTGATCATGATTGACTGTTGATAACTGGATATAACGCCAAGGGTGCTTTCTATCTAAGCTCGCATCACGTAAATTGCTCCAAATTGATGCAAAAATTTCTTGACTCCTTTTGTTGAGATTTTTCCGCATCGCACAATCCGTTAGTAGTTTTATTTGTAAATTATATGATTTCTTAAGAAGTTATTGTAGCTTATTGGTTGTAATAACATTTTTAGTCAGTATCATAGAGCATTAAAGGTAAAAAACTGTGAATTAGTAGAACAATAATTCAAAACTATTAAATCTAAACAGTAAATACAGCAATTAGTAGGTAGGGGATATGTCAGAAGAAAAATCATCAATACTATTATTAAGCACCTCATCTGAAGTAGCTGAGTCGGTGCAATCCATTCTTGATAGCGACTACGAAATTCTCAGAGCAAAAACACTCACTCAGAGTTTTGAAATATTAGATTCTAAAAGACCACCCATAGCTATTTTAGATTTTGCTTCTGCAACAAGCATGAATGGTGACACTCTTGAGCAACTAAAAAAACACAAACCTGAATTAGTTACTTTACTTGTATGTCCACGTGATAAACGCGACCAGTTACTTGAGTCTAATCTCTCTAATGAAACTTATCGAGTTTTATTCGCTACCCTTTCGCCAGGTCAAACACGCTTAGCTGTCGCAGCTGCGCTCAAACACGCTAAAGCAAAAGCTTCTGAAATGCCCAGTAGCAAAAAAGCCACTGCTAGCACTCAGAAACCAGTAAAAACCAGTACTAGCACTACGACAAAAGCAAAAAGCTCAAACTCAAAACTAATGCCAATTATTGCAGGTATCGGTATTCTTGCTCTCGGAGGAATTGGGTGGATGTTTATGTCTGGTGATAAATCAGAGAAAGCTCCTTCAACTCCTGAAACCGTTGAAATTGAAAAAACACCCGCACAATTAGAAGCTGAAAGTCTTTCTGCCAGCGCGAAAGAAGCTTTTGATTCCGGCATATTTTTCCCTCCAGAAGAAAATAATGCCTTAGATAGCTATTCTAAAATCCTAGAACTTGACCCAAATAATTTTGCGGCTAAAAAAGCGTTACTTGAATTAAGCCAATCTGCCTTGGGTGATGTCGATTTACATATTCAAAATGGAAGTATTCAAGATGCGCAAGCTAGCATAGACTTTGCCCGAAACTTAGGTTCAGATAGACCAGAGTTTTTAGAATTAATTGAAAATTCAATTAATGAAAAGAAAACAGCACTGATCAGCAGCGTTGAAGAATCTTTAGCTAGTGGCTCATTCTCTGATGCTGCTAGTTTAGTTGGAGTAGCAGACAGTCTGTTTAGTAACGACAATAAAATACTAGAATTAAAAGCCAGTATCGAAGAACAACAAAAGTCTCTTGATCAAGCAAGCGAAATAAACAACCTTCTCAATCGAAGCAGAGACGCTATTAATTCAAACCGCTTATTAGCACCCAACAGAAATAATGCTCAGTATTTCATTAATCGATTGGAAGCCTTAGACCCTACTAATAGCTCTATTCCAAGCTTAAAACGCAACTTGAGTAGTTCACTACTTATCGAAGCTAGAACAGCTGCTCTAGACAATGATTTTGTAAATGCTAAACGTTATGTGGATTCAGCAGCAAGATTAGGAGCGAGTCCTGCCGCTGTTAGCAGTGAAAGACAAAGAATCAATAGTTTAGAAGGCAAAGTCGAAGAAGAACAATTAAAGCAAGAACAAGAACAACAAGCTTTAGAAGAACAACGCTTACTTGCTGAAACACAAAGACAAGCTCAAGAACAGGCCGATGCTCAGGCTGAAGCCGAAAGAAAAGCCGAAGAAGAAAGACAAGCTGAGATTTTAAGATTATCAACGGTTCCTGTTGATGTACAAATTGGTGACCTTATTAGCGTAGACAAAGCACCACCAAATTATCCAGACAGTTATCAACGTCGAAATATTGAAGGTTCTGCCACCATTGGTTTTACAGTTCAAAAAAATGGAATTATTAGTAATGTGAGAGTGATTTCTGTTGAACCAGAGTCTAGAACTCTCTTTGGAGAAGAAGCTCAAGAAGCCGTACAAAAATGGAGTTTTCAACCGTATACAGATGAAAATGGCAATAACAGAATTGCTAACTCCCAAGTACGCATAGTATTTAAACTTTAAATTCATTCATCAAGTATTTATTCATAAAAAAAGCCACTCATTTTGAACTGAACCCCATAAGTTGGACACAACTTATGGGGTTTTTCTATGAAGTATGATTTAACCTTTAAGCAATCTGTGATTGCTTATTACGATGCAGGCAATGGCTTACAGGCCACAGCTAAACACTTTGGTATTGCTT
>CALHVH010000078.1 GCA_938039225.1 uncultured Gammaproteobacteria bacterium | reverse complement strand
AGATCATGCTCGTGTGGACTTTCTGTAGTCCATAAAAAGCTACCAAATTTCCTGGCATCTTTATAACGCATCACTTGTCCATTTTTCAGTAAAACGTCAATGTGTTCGTGTTTCTGGACTGGTGTTTTTGCATCAATCACTCTTAAAGAGCCGGTCATGCCAAGGTGAATAATTAAAGAACCGGCGTCGGTATTCAAAAAAATATACTTTGCTCGTCGTTCTACTGATAAAATTTCTTTGTCTTTTAATAAGCGCTTTATTTCTTTTGGAATAGGCCAGCGTAGTTTGTCTGTGCGAATTGTTACCCTGCTAATCGTTTCACCAACGATATAGGGTTCTATTCCACGTAAGGTTGTTTCAACCTCTGGTAACTCAGGCATTAATGATCACCGTGATGAGAGTCATGCGTGGTTTCTTCAATGGTTTCATTGGCTTTGGTAAACGTTTTTAAACTTTGGCTAAAACGAACTTGTAAGAATGGACTGGCTAGATAAACTTTATCTTTAAACCTTACGTAATGCATTTGTTCGATTGGAGATAAGGCGCCGAAGCTTAAGGCTTGCCCGTCCAATTCAATTACTAAATTTGGTGGTTCTAGACTGAGTTCTTTGAGTGAGACTTCAGAAACTGCATATTCATCGCGTAAAGGCGTATTAAGCATATCGAAAATATTTTGCATGGCCTTTTTATTTGCTGGAACAGCCTCGTTTTGCATCACGAACCAAGAGTCTTTAAGTTTTTCTAGAGTAATCGCAGGGGTTTGATGAATAATAATTTTTTGTAGGTTTTGAACTTTAATAGGTAAATATATTTGCTGTTTATTTCGATCCAATTCTTTAATCAAATAAATAGCAAGTGCAATGACTGCCATGAGAACAAACAAAAAAAGATTTCTTTTCTTGGCTTTTTGTAAAGATGAATTAGGCATTGCGACGTTTTACCCAAATGCGTATAGCAATTAAAAAACACAGTCCAGGTAAAACGAATAAAAAGAATAAGCCAATCCACGCTAAATTTCGCTCGCTTATATTTAAACTGGTATCAAGGGTTTCAGCAAAGCTAATATTTAAAAACGCTTCTTCTCCACTCAGCCAATCAAACAGGTTTAAGCCTAGTGGAAGATTTGCACCATTATTTAAAAACCGGTTCGATAAAAAATCGCCGTCACCAATTAATATGATTCGTTGCTGTGAACCCTTAACTTCTAGTTCTCTGGTTAGACTGTATCCAATGCTTAAAGGCCCAAGTTTGTCGACTTCAGGATTAAAAGTAACACTGGTTTTTAGCTCTTCGGTTTCAAGCCAGGTGCGTTCAGCTGTTAACAAAAAGGGTATTTGTTGCCAAGCGCTGTCTTGTTGCATGAGTTCAAAAGTTCTTGCCTGAGGGAATAGAGAAACGTACTTAAAGTTACGTAAGGCAGGATGTTGATTGTAATTCGAGATTAAGCTAAAACTTGCGTCAGCACCTTGAATACCTAATTCTTGTGTGCCTTGGTCTATCACAGTACCCTTAGGGCTTTGTAAGCCAAGTGTGCTTAGTAAACTACCAAGCCCTTTTAGACCATCCGGATCACTTAACCAAAGTAAGTTGCCGCCATTAACTAGGTACTGCGTAAGCTCTTCAAGCTCTGAAGGTAGATAGTTAAGTTGAGGGCTGGCAATAATGAGAAGTCTGGTATTTGAAGGAATAGCCGCTTGCTGGCTTAGGTTGAAGCGTTGAATAACAAAGCCTTTAGCATCTAGTTCTTTAGCAAATTGTTGAAGGTCATGATTAGCACGACCAAAAGGATTACGTTCGCCATGACCTTCTAAAAATAATACGAAACGTTCTGTATCTCTACTAAGACGTAATAAGGCATTACTGATACTGGTTTCACTCAGTTCTCTGAGTAATTCAGTTTGTTCTTTACCATCAGAGTTTGTAAGGCTTAAAATAACTTCGCCGTCTCGAGTAATGCCAAGTTCACGAGTCAGTTCTGGGTGAATACTGGGGTCAATGAATTCGAGTGTAATATCCTGAGTATGTTTTTGATACTGGCTGACTAAATCTCTAAAAGGTTCTTTTATACTAGGATTTTTACTCATAAAAGCAGAGAATTTTATATTGCTTGTACCTTCTTGCTTAATTTTATCAAGCAAGTCCACACTGGTTTGAGTGAGCGAATGACGACTACCTCGGCTTAAGTCCCATTCTTTTTGTGTGGTGAGCGCGAGAGCCCCAAGTAATAGAAATATGCCAAAAGCCATAAATACAAAAATAAATTTTTGTCGGCTTTGTTGTTTTCTTAACAGTTTAACTTGTTGTAATAAATCAGTCATCACACATTCTCTTTGCTTTGATTGAGATGTCTAATGCTGAGACTTAAAAACAGGCCAATGAGACTTATAAAATATACAAAGTCCGCGGTATTAACTTTAGTGCGTAAAATATTTTCATAATGCTTCATGACTGAGACATATCGCACAAGACTGTTCTCACTTAACGCGCTTTGAGAGCTCCAGTCTATTAGCCATAAAAAAAGTAATACACCAATACTTAAGCTTAGAGTAATGACCGGTTCTTTTGTGACGCAGGCTAAAAACAGAGTAATCGCAGTAAATGAAATGAGTAAAAACCATAAGCCAAGTGCACTTAATGCAATGGTTGTAACATCGACTGGAGCAGCCAATAATAAACTTAATGGCATTAGACTGATAAGAAAAACCATAAGCGCTAAGTAAGATGCTAGGCCTAAAAATTTACCAAACACTATTTCACTGCTTTTTAAAGGAGCAGAAAATAGTAAGGTCATCTTTCCATCCCATCGCTCTCGATGAAAACTATTCATGGCCAAGAGAGGAATAATCATCATTAAAATTATCGAACTGGTGGAGAATAATGAGGTAATGACAAAGCCCGTTACACCTGGAGACTTAGGAAAGTTTTGTAGTTCGTGTGCAATTTTTTGAAAATCTTCAATTTTGGCTAAGAAAGTCCATGCCAAGATTAGGAGTACCACGCCCATCAATGTCCAAGCAAGGGGTGCGCGCAACATGTATTTGAATTCATGTTTTGCGACTAAGAGCGTTTTATGCATTAACTAACTCCCTTTAAGATAATCTGACTGAACAAGTCTTCAAGGTTTTTTTGATTATCATTAGGGCCATCGTGTACCAATTTACCTTCATGTAACATTACAATTCTATCCGCTACTGCACAAACTTCACTGAGTATATGGCTCGAAAAAATTACTGTTGAATGTTGAGCTAAGCCACGTACCATTTCACGCATGCTAATAAGTTGTTGAGGGTCTAAACCAACCGTAGGTTCATCTAAGATAACGATTTTGGGTTGATGCACAATTGCTTGGGCAATTCCAATGCGTTGTTGGTAGCCTTTGGAGAGATTGCCTATTCGGCGAGTGCTAATCTCTGTCAAGCCACATTGTTCTTTGGCTTTTTGTACCAACTCTGAGGTTTGACTTTTTTCTACGCTATACAAGGTACAGATGAAATTTAAATAGTCATCAACCGTTTGCTCTTTATAAACCGGTGGCACTTCTGGTAAGTATCCAATGTCTTTCTTAACTTTTTCAGCATGCTGTTGAATGTCTTGGCCAAGAATTTTTATATTCCCAATGGATGGCGCTAAGGTACCAGCGAGCATTTGTAAGCTTGTTGATTTACCAGCACCATTAAGTCCAAGCAGACCTATTACTTGATTATGAGGAATTTGTAGGTTTAAATCGCAAACAGCAATGTGTTCAGCAAATACGCGGCTGACATTATTTATCTCAATTGCAAATTGGTGCTCGTTTTGCTTGGAAAGTGACTCTAACATTGCCGCCTATGTTAACTCTTTCTAGGGTAATAATGTGTGGAATTTTTTATCTAAACTATTGAATTTTAGACATTAAAAAACCCACTGTAAAATTAATCACAGTGGGCATAAGAAGTAATTACTTTGCAGCTATTATTCTTCTTTATATTTATTTGATTTTTGCTTCTTTATACATCACGTGTTTACGAACAACCGGATCGTATTTTTTGGTTTCCATTTTCTCAGGGTGAAGGCGTTTATTCTTCTGCGTAGTGTAGAAGTGGCCTGTGCCTGCTGATGAAACTAACTTAATTTTGTCACGCATGGCGAGCTCCTAGATTAAATGATTATACTTTTTGGCCCTTGGCACGAAGGTCGGCAACAACCTTTTCAATACCAAGCTTATCGATATCGCGAATAGAAGACGCACAAACACGAAGTCTGACATAGCGATTTTCGCTCTCTAACCAAAAGCGTTTTGATTGTAAATTAGGTAAAAAACGACGGCGCGTACGGTTCTTTGCGTGCGATACGTTGTTACCTGACTGTGGGCGTTTGCCCGAAACTTGACAGACTCGAGACATGGCTCAATCCTTAAAAACTATGTAAATCAATACGTTATACAAAAACATGTTAGAAATGCTAGATTTCAAAACATACAAAAAAACCGCTAAAAAGCAGCTCAAGGGCGGGAAATATACTAGGC
>CALHVH010000077.1 GCA_938039225.1 uncultured Gammaproteobacteria bacterium | reverse complement strand
AAGAATTCATACGCAACTATATTGAAGCCAGATACTTCTCTTCCGATAATGAACGAGAACGAATAAAAGCCATGAAACTTCAATTACATTCAATTTGAAGTAAATTGCTATCACAAATAAAAAAGGCCTATTACAGGCCTTTTTTATTTAATAGATTTAGGTTTATTTTTTTAAATGATAATTCCCTTTTCGTCTTAGGAATAATAAACCCAAGAACAACAGACTAATTAAACCAGTACTACCACCTCCGCCACTTCCACCACTTGGTGCAGGGCTTGGAGTCGGAGCTGGAGGAGTAACCGTTGCCTGATTTTCTACGGTTACCGTGACTTGAGCAGTATCTTCTAATGCACCATCAGATACAGTCACTTCAAAGCCCAAGCTTGTATCAGCCGTAACGCTAGGTGCTGTAAAACTTGCAGTGGCAGACGTTGAGTTATTAAGACTAACAGTTGGTCCTGATGTTTGAGTCCAAACGTAAGTAAGTGTATCCGAATCAGAATCTGTAGAAGATGTTGCATCTAAAGTGACGGTATCGCCTTCAGTTACCGTCACAGTTGCACTAGCCACAGCTGCGACTGGCGCTTGATTAGCACCCATGCTATCGCAAGGCATTGACTCTGCAACAGCCATAGAAAACGGATTATTGCTCAGTCCAGTAAATTGAACATTATCAATCTCCCAACCATAACCCCCTGCAGCGGCGTCTGCACCCATGCGGAAACGAATACGGATAGATGAATTTGCAAAAACAGTAGCAAAATTTATGCCCTCGTTTAATAAACCATTACTATTATTCACAAAAGCTGCACGTGCGTTAATTGGGCTATCAGGATTAGTCGTAATAGTACCGTTATAGCCAGTGTTAAAACTAACTCCAGCAATACTTGTCACATCTTGCCAAGCTCCACCTGCTTCACTCACTTCAATCACTCCACCGTCCCATGAGCCAGTTTCAAAATCATAGAGATGGTCAAAGCTAACCGTGAAATTACTCGCACCAACGTTTAACTCTGGTGAAACCAAACTAATATCAGACATAAAGCTTGTATCTTCAATCAATAAAGCTTGTGTTGAGTTGGCACGACTTGCAGCGATTAAACCAATTGCGTTTTGAGCAGCCCCTACATCTGCAGTCAATGCCGGATTAACTGAGAAACTCCAGTCATTTTTAACTAAGGCTGCATTTTGCATGTCCTCAGTATCACGACTTGGATCAGGCCCAAAACTAAAGTTAACTACAGCAGACAAGGTTTCAAACGATGGCTCTAAGACTCCATCAACATCTGGAAAATCAATCGTAAAGACTATCTCTTCAGCCACTGTGGCCGAATTCAAAGTCACGCCAAAGTTGACCTGCGTACTGGCGTTGACATCTAAACTAGCGATGTTAACAGTACCACCATTTTCAAAGCTAACATCGGCCGGACTGGAAATGGATACAGGGACATTGGTCAGAGGGTCAAAGCCATTATTAGTAATTGTTACTTGAATAATTGCCGACTCTCCTGCATCTAAAATATTATCATCCGAACAAAAGCCTGTAGCACTTGCATCTAATACTGGATTAGAACTTTCAAAGGCTAACAATGAAGTAGAGAAGCCTTCAGAAATACCAGAATTACTCGTAGAAAAACGATCGTTTGCAAGAGCATCTGTACCTAAGCCACGCCTTGCAAACACATTCAAGATTAAATCAAAATCAGCTTCATTGCTTGCACGTGCCACGGATAACAAGGCATTTTTTGCATCAACAAAGGTTGGCGAAACCGGCGTCATTTTCATACTCGCCACAATGTATTCTTTCATTAACTCTTGTGCTTGCGTGAAGGTATAGCGATTGTCATTGATTAATCCCGCATACACTTCCCACATTAAGTTACCCCAAAGCTCACCAGTATTATGCACTTCAGAATTTGTAGCACCACCACGGATGGGATGCGTATTGGGTAAAGCTACACCATCTTCAATATGCTTAAAGGTTAAGGCATTCAAAGCAAAGTTTGTTGTATAAGGTACACGACGAATACCGAAATAAGCATTATCATCAACCCAACCGTAAGTAGGGTAAAGCCCTTGGAATTGCTCATTGCCAGCAATCAAGGCATCTTGTTCATCAACAAAAGTTAAAATTGCTAGGAAGTCTCCCCAGCCCTCACCCATACCTCTTCCTTGAGTATTATTAAGTCCAGCAGAATTACCAATTAAACGATTACTTATATAGTGTCCCCATTCGTGAGCCACAATCAAATTATCGTAAGTACCATCTAAATCAGGTAAGCCTTCTCTGTTCAAAGTTGCTGTCACATTATTTGGGACCGCTAAGGATTCTCGGATAGCTGCACCCGCATTTTGGGTAACCATGAAGGATGGAATATTAATCGTAACGTCAGCACCACCCATGGTAATAACCTGGTTAGCATCTACATTATTTGCGATTAGTACGGCAATAGCTCCAGCATCTTGAGCATTTTTGACTTTAACTGTGAAGTTACAATCACCTCGATCTATTAAGGCAATTTTCCCGACTAAGTTAGCCGCATTCGACGGAGGCTCACAAGCATCAGTAAGACTTGGTGCAGCTGTCGCGTCTACATAGGCTATGACTTCAGCGGTAACGTTGGTAAAACTTTTGGGGCCGAACCCGGCTACGCCAATGGTTGGATTAGCAAATCCAGGTACATTACTTAAATCTAAACTTTGTGCACCAGTTCCAGATCCATCAAACAAAAACATCTGCATTCTTGGAGAACCACCGTCGGAAGGAGTAGCCATATTGGCATTATTACGTCCACTACTGTCTTGACCTTCAGCTAAAAGAACATCACCTCCGTTACCACCGCGACCAAGATTATTGGCTTGAGCATTTCCCGACACTTCATCAAAGCCTGAATCATAAAACCAATCATGTAACCAATTATTCATATAAAACAAATTTACGACTGCTGATTTTCTTACATCAGCATTTAAGGTAGCATTGGGATCAAACGCGTAATCAAAGGTACGGGCTGACGTGGTCTCAGCGATTAAATCGCCACCACCGTTTTGAAAACCATTAACTCCATCTAAATCTAGATAAGCATGTACATTATTACCATTGGTAGTAGTTGCTGAAGCCGGTAACCAAGGATCACCCGTTGAAATAGGACCTGACTCCAAAGTCACCAAACTATAATCGGTATTAGCCAGCTGACGGTTTACTCCAGCTTGGGCTTCTTGTGGTGAGCCAGCAATAATCGGTAACTCATGTCCTTGAGGACCATCTAAAAGTTTTCCGTCTGCTCTACCTTGATTAAATACGCGATAAGTAAAGGACTCTCTACTGACCAAATTATTTCGCGATAGCATTTCACCTGAATCTGCAGATATTACGTGACCGTATGCAAACTGCTGTTTACTGGAATTATCATCACCCAACAATTCAATATAGTAAGCTGGAATAAGTTGCGAACGCTGATCAAACCAAACTTTTTTAATGCGAATATCATTTTGCAAATTTATTGCTGCAACACTATGCTGAGCGTCAAACACCTTATTAACTGTTTGCTGCGGAGTTTTATCTTTCAATGCAATTGCATGCTTATCACCCATTACATCTGCAAAGGCATGTTCAATTGCTATTCTTTCTTTTACTTTAAACACAGAAGCTGTTGACTCAAGTTTTGACGGTAAGGTTTCTGCCAAGTAACCTGAGCTTGCAACAATTTGATTATCAGCATCGAGCAAAACATTAAATTCTCGTGCATGAACATCAAAACCATCAATAGATTGAGTATATTTTGCAATTTTGACACCATTGCTCATTTCCGATAAATAACGCAATTTAATGATATTTCTTTTGCTACTAGTCTTGAAAGAATTAATTTCAGATCCCGAAGCAACCAAAGCATTTGAATATTTTGTTGCAACAAAAGTATTAGCTATTGTTAACGCATCTGAATTATTTAGTGACGATTGAGTCTGAGCTGATTTTGCCCATTCAAAAGGTAAAACCCCTAAGTACTTATCAACTTGACCTACCTGTGTAGCCTCATTTGACTGCTTGGCCAGTACTCCTACTGTCTCACTTGATGGGCTTAGTTTAATTTGGTAATTGGGTAAGTCTGTAATATCGCGTGCACTAACTAGAGTGATAGATGCAACACTTACAAACAATAAGACTGATTTAAATAATTTGTTCATATTAAAAAACCGGGTGAATTAATTCAAAAAATAAGTTAACAAACGAATAAAATTACTTGCCTTTTTTCCAAACGCCATAGGCATCAGTTTTTAAGGTATCAAAATCAGCCAAGCTTCCATCGCCTTTACCTGTTAAACCGCCACTGGGTGAGCCCAATAAAATTCCTTTATTGTTATAAAGCTTAGCGAAAAAGTCACAACACGGCGGAGTCACTAAATATACGAATTCACCCTTATAAACATAACGGGTAATAGCCGTGGCTTGCTCATGCTCAGGAAGCGATTTATTTTCTATAATGAGCTTCTTGATGAAATCAGGATGTAGATTTTGATTATCAATAGGTTTTTCGACATTGGACTCTGTGGTGAGCGGAGTCTCTTCATTTAATTGCGAGCTACAAGCTGACAAGCCAATAATAGAAAATACAAGAACTAGGAATTTGCTCATTAACGAGAATGAGAACTGGAATATGGATCGATTCATGAGAGTTCAATTTAGTTTTAATTGATACTAAGCATAAGCTAAAGCTGTAACAATTTCAGTACAGAAGTATCACAAATCTATAAATTAACTTATAAAAACAATAACTTAACTTTTGAATTAGCGTTGAAACTCTCTTGTCTCTCTGAACACGACTTCTGGATAGCGCTCTTGAGCCAACTGTAAATTTACTCGGCTGGGTGCAATGTACACTAAAGCATCGCCATGGTCGTAAGCCAGATTAGAATGATTCTTTGTTTGGAACTCATCCAGCTTCTTTTCATCATCGCATTCTACCCAACGCGCCGTGGCCACATTAATGGCTTCAAAGGTACAAGTCACACCATATTCATGTTGCAAACGATAAGCTACAACATCAAATTGCAGAATACCTACCGCACCGAGAATTAGATCATTATTCTTGAAAGGCTTAAATAATTGCGTTGCACCTTCTTGGGAGAGCTGAGCTAAACCCTTTTGTAAAGCTTTCATACGTAAAGGATCTCGTAATACGGCTCGACGAAAAATTTCTGGTGCAAAATTCGGAATACCAGTGAAATGTAATTCCTCACCTTGGGTAAATGTATCTCCAATATTTATGGTTCCGTGGTTATGCACTCCGATAATATCGCCGGCATAAGCATTTTGAGTATTTTTTCTATCCGCCGCTAAAAACGTAACCGCGTCAGGTACTTTAATATCGCGTCCTAAACGCACGTGCTTCATTTTCATTCCACGACTAAATTCACCTGAACATAAGCGCATAAACGCAATACGATCGTGATGCTTAGGATCCATATTGGCTTGCACTTTAAAGACAAAGCCAGTGAGTTTTTCTTCTGTGGGTGCTACTTGACGTTCTTCGGTATTACGTGGCATTGGTGAAGGAGCCATATCAACAAAACAATCCAAAAGCTCTTCCACTCCAAAATTATTAATGGCTGAACCAAAGAAAACTGGAGTTTGTGTCCCAGCAAGATACTTTTCCCTATCAAACTCTTCACTCGCGCCTTCGATAAGTTCTAACTCATCACAAACTTCTTCATACAGATCACCTAAAGCTTCTTTGGCCTCATCTGAATGTAAACCATTAATGATTAGGTTAGACCCCACTTTGCCATCTTTCTCAGATTGATAAAGATAAACCTTATCCTGCAGCAAATGGTACATACCCCTAAAACGCTTGCCCATACCAATAGGCCAGGTAATCGGTGCACATTGAATTTTTAGTACTGACTCAACTTCATCTAATAATTCAATAGGATCACGCCCTTCTCGATCCAGTTTATTAATAAAAGTCATTATCGGAGTGGTTCTTAGCCTACACACTTCCATCAATTTAATCGTGCGCTGCTCAACCCCTTTAGCACAATCAATTACCATTAAGGCGGAATCAACTGCAGTGAGTGTTCGGTAAGTGTCTTCTGAAAAGTCTTCGTGACCGGGAGTATCCAACAGATTAACCACACGGTCTTTGTATGGGAATTGCATGACCGACGAGGTCACGGAAATTCCACGTTGCTGCTCAAGCGCCATCCAATCCGATGTGGCATGTCGTGCTGCTTTACGGCCTTTCACGGTACCCGCTAACTGAATTGCACGACCGAACAACAACAATTTTTCTGTAAGTGTTGTTTTACCAGCATCAGGGTGAGAAATAATTGCAAAAGTTCTACGCTTTTGCATTTGTTCGAGCAATTCAGACATTTGAGAAAATTTTAAAGATTAAATAAGGTGCGTATTGTAGCCGAAATAAGGCTTAGAAACTGCTAAAGCTGTTTAAACCTTGAGAAAATCTTCTTGTAAGACTTTTTCTAGGCAAGCCAGGAGTTCATCAGCATCGGAATGTGAAAACACCATCGGTGGTTTTATTTTTAATACATTATGCTCAGGCCCATCACTACTCATCAAAATACTATGTGCTTTCATTCGATTAATGATGTAATCACATTCTGCAGCCATTGGTAGCATTTGTGAGTCTAATAACTCAAGGCCTAGAAAAAAACCTTGCCCACGTACATCAGCAATGATTGGGTAAGCGGTCTGAAGTTTTATTAGACCAACTTTTAAATACTCGCCGACTTGTAAAGCATTGTCTTGCAGAGATTCACGTTTAATTACTTTTAACACTTCCGTGCCAATGACTGAAGAAACGGGATTACCACCAAAGGTATTGAAATACTCCATACCATTGGCAAACTTATTTGCTATCTCTTGAGTACAAACAACCGCAGCAACTGGATGACCATTTCCAAGCGGTTTACCAATTGTTACGATATCGGGGGTTACATCATGTAATTCAAAACCCCAAAATGTTTTGCCCATACGCCCACAACCCGTTTGTACTTCATCAGAGATACACACACCACCTGCTTGACGAATATGCTGGTAGGCTTTTTTCAAAAAACCTTGTGGCAACTCAATCTGCCCACCACAACTGAGTATTGGCTCAAGAATTAAACCAGCTACCCCCTCACCCTTAGCTCGTATTGCATCCACACAAGACTTAACTTCTTGAGCATAATTTTCAGCTGCAGATTCACCTCTATGTTTACCTCTGAACGCATCCGGTAAAGGAAAGATGCTTGTGGATTCTGGTTTACCTAAACCACCCTTACCATCAAACTTATAAGAACTGACTTCAATTGTAGCGTTGGTATTTCCGTGATACCCCACTTGTGAAGCAATAATATTTTTTTGATCGGTCACTGTTTTTGCCATACGTAAGGCCAATTCGTTGGCTTCACTACCCGAGTTCACAAAATGCACAACACTTAAGGCTTTTGGAAAAGTTGCTAACAATTCCTGAGCAAAGTAGTTTATTTTTTCATTCAAATAACGTGTATTAGTGTTTAATAATGCCATTTGATCTTGACCGGCTTTAACTACATCCGGATGCTCATGCCCAACATGGGCTACATTATTAACGGTGTCTAAATATTTACGCCCATGTTCATCTATTAAATACTGTTGATGGCCACGTACTATTTTTAATGGCTCAGCATATTGCAAGCTCATGCCCTTACCCAAGTGCTGCTTACGATAAGTTAAAAGCTCTGCCTTAGAGGCTTCGGTAATATCGGATGAAACTTCTGTTTTAAAGAGAAGGTTTGGATCAGGACAAAGACTTTTCCAAACTTGTATTTTGTGATGAAAAGCAACACCAGCAAAATCGTTTTTATAATCCAACATGCTTAGCATTAACTGAAAATGCAAATGAGTAGCCCAATTACCATTTTCAGGATACGCCCCTAATAATGCAATTTGTTGACCTTTAGCTATTATGTCACCTACACGGTTTTGTAATGCACTAGCCACATTGAGGTGGCCATACAAAGAATAAAATTCAATGTTTTCTACAGTATGCTTAAGAATGACTAAACCACCATATTGCTTATCACCAGCATTGTCTGTGGCCACGACCACCTCACCATCTAAAATTGCATGTACAGGCGTTAAGGCTGGCAGCCAATAATCAACTCCTAAATGAATCGTACGACTTTGTCGACCCTGATTACCCCAAGAATCATATTCCGGAGCGAGATAAAGTGCCCTTGCCTCCAAATAGCCACCAGCAATAATTTTATCTGGATGTTCTTTTTGTAACTTACTTAACTTGAATTGAAA
>CALHVH010000076.1 GCA_938039225.1 uncultured Gammaproteobacteria bacterium | reverse complement strand
GCGTTATTAACTTCTTGTCCAAAGGCTATTTTTTCTTGCTCTTCGTGAGTATAACTTTGCACGGTTTTAATTTGCTGAATTACTTCACCAGCATAGGTTCCAACATCGGCGATGGTATCTTGGCTCTCTCTGGATAGTGTTCTAACACGTTTACCAAATAATAAAATGGGAATGAAAATTAGCGGTACCGACATTAAAATAATTAGTGTTAATTTTAAATTAGTGATGATTAATAAAATTACTGCACCTATTACCATCACAATATTACGCAGTGCCATTGAAAGGGCGCTGCCGATGATGGTTTGTAATAAGGTGGTATCTGTGGTCAAGCGAGACATGATGTCGCCACTGCGATTGGTTTCAAAATAACTCGGATGCAAGGTTACCAAGTGGTCAAATACCTGTTGACGAATATCTGCACTTGCTCGTTCGCCTAACCATGACATTAAGTAGAACCGAATAAAAACACCAATGGTCATCAATACCGAAAGGCCAAATAAAATACTCGATGCTTTAAAAAGTTGCTCGGATGAACCGGTAACAAATCCATTATCGATTACCAGTCTCACGCCTTGGCCGATGCCTAAGGTAATACCCGCTGTAAAAAGCAGGGCTATGATTGCTCCAATCCATTGAGCTTTATATGGGGCAATAAAACGCAGTAGCTGGGTAAGAGAAGATAATTTTAGCTTCTCATTATTTTCTGCTTCTGAATCGGTAGCACTTTTACCTGCTTTAGTATTCTCAAAGGCAGTGGTCTGTGATGGAGTTTGCTTCAAAATATTCTCAAATTCTGGTAAATAATCTTTTTAACTATCGCGAATTAGCTCGATATGTAATATTGACTTAAAAAGATTGTAATTGATGCTCTTAATATGGTGCGTAACGCGTCATTATCAAGGATAATGTACGGCTATACCTGCTTTTTGGACACTTAAAAGTCCGATAGTTTAAAAAATAACCGAATATTAACCTTAGTAATCAGAAGTCCTATGAATTCATCCTCAAATTCAACATCAAATCCAAGTCAAAACACATCGACTCATAGCCATGAACAGAACGAATACCAACCAGCGGCAATAGAGTCCAGAGTGCAAGCGCTGTGGGAGGATAATAAGTCTTTCGAAGTGACTGAAGATACCACTAAGGAAAAATATTACTGCCTGTCTATGTTGCCTTATCCAAGTGGTAAGTTACATATGGGGCATGTACGAAATTATACGATTGGTGATGTGATTTCGCGTTATCAACGCATGTTAGGTAAAAACGTTTTGCAACCAATTGGGTGGGATGCTTTTGGCTTACCTGCTGAAAATGCCGCAATTCAAAATAACACCGCGCCGGCCAAATGGACTTACGCCAATATTGAAAGCATGAAGTTACAACTTAAGTTGCTAGGTTTTGCCTATGACTGGTCGCGTGAATTAACTACTTGTAAGCCTGAATATTATCAATGGGAACAGCAGTTTTTTACCGAGCTGTATAAAAAAGGTTTGGTCTATCGCAAAGTATCACAAATAAACTGGTGTCCAAATGACCAAACGGTTTTGGCTAATGAGCAAGTTGAAGACGGACGCTGCTGGCGTTGTGATGCTGAAGTCGTTAAAAAATCTATTCCTCAATGGTCTATCAAAATTACGGCTTATGCTGAAGAGTTATTAAATGATTTAGACACCTTAGATGGATGGCCAGAGCAAGTAAAAACCATGCAACGTAATTGGATTGGTCGATCAGAAGGGGCGCAATTTAAATTAGATATTTGTGATGCTGATGGGAATCTTGTAGACGGAAAATTTTTTGAAGTTTATACCACGCGTCCTGATACCGGATTTGGTGTGACTTACTGTGTGCTTGCTCCCGAACATGAGTTGGTTGCTGAAATTGTGACTGAAGAGCAACGAGCAACAGTTACTCAGTTTATCGATGACACAGCCAATGCCTCTGAAATTGATCGTCTAGCTGAAGGTTCAATGACTAAGCGCGGTGCGTTTACTGGGGCTTATGCATTTAATCCGTTTACTCAAACACCTGTTCCTGTATATATCGCCGATTACGTTTTAATGGGCTATGGTACCGGTGCGATTATGGCGGTTCCAGGTCAAGATGAACGCGATTGGGATTTTGCAAAAGCCTACAATTTACCCATTCTTCGAACAGTACAACCAACAGAAGACCATCCTGAAGACGCCGCATTCACAGGTGAGGGTGTTGCGATTAATTCAGAATGGTTAAACGGTTTAGGTGTTGCCGATGCAAAAGCTAAGGCCATTGATTGGTTAGTTGAGCAAAGCATTGGTCAACGACAAATTAATTATCGTTTACGTGATTGGGGTGTTTCCAGACAGCGTTACTGGGGCTGTCCAATCCCAATGATTTTCTGTGATGCCTGCGGTGAAGTTCCTGTTCCTAGTGAAGACTTGCCAGTAGTTTTGCCTGAAGATGTGGCTTTTACAGGCGTTAATTCTCCCATTAAAGATGATCCAGAATGGAGAAAGGTCAAATGTCCAAGCTGTGGCGGCGATGCTGAAAGAGAAACCGATACCTTTGATACTTTTGTACAGTCGAGTTGGTATTACGCTAGATACACCAGTCCTGGTGCACAAGGCATGGTGGATGAGCGTGCTAATTATTGGTTGCCTGTGGATCAGTACATTGGTGGAATCGAACATGCTGTGATGCATTTATTATATTTCCGTTTCTGGCATAAACTTATGCGTGATGCAGGCATGGTGACTTCAGATGAGCCAACAGTAGGCCAGTTGTCGCAAGGAATGGTTTTAGCCGATGCTTTTTATTATGAAAATGATAATGATGGCAAAGTGTGGGTGTCGCCAAGTGATGTGCAAAGTGATACCGATGAAAAAGGTAAGGCAGGTAATTTTAGAGATGAGCAGGGTAATGCATTAACCCACTTTGGTGTTACTAAAATGTCTAAGTCCAAGAATAATGGCATTGACCCTCAAGCCATGATAGATAAATACGGTGCAGATACCATGCGTTTGTATTGCATGTTTGCGTCTCCACCTGAACAAACTATGGAGTGGTCAGACAGTGGTGTGGAAGGTGCTTCACGATTTTTACGCAGAGTGTGGCGTGCTGTGCATGCTTATCTTGAAAGTAGTCAGGGTAATAAACCAAGCTTAAACATTGCTGAACTTAATACCCAACAAAAGGATTTACGCCGACAATTGCATCACACCATCGCTAAAGTGGGTGATGACATTGAAAGACGATATTCTTTTAATACCGCTATTGCTTCATTAATGGAACTGTCTAATGGTACTCAAGCTTTGGATAATTCAGAACAAAGTTTAGCCTTAAAGCAAGAAGTGTATAAGAGTATGGCCTTAATGTTGTCACCAATCGTGCCGCATATCGCACAAGCGTTGTGGGAGGATTTAGGTGAAAGCGGATTAATCATTGATGCGTCTTGGCCGGAGGTGGATAAATCGGCCTTGGTTCAAGACAGTTTTGAAATGGTCATTCAGGTCAACGGCAAGGTGAGAGCTAAGATGAATGTGGCCGCTGATGCTACTAAAGAAAATATAGAGGCTGCCGCCTTAGCTCATGAAAACGTTCAGAAATATACGACTGATCAAACAGTACGAAAAGTGATTGTTGTACCTAAGCGTTTAGTGAATATTGTTGCAAACTAGATAGTAAAAAAATTGAGAAGTATATGAAAATAAAATATGTATTTGTTCTAATTTTACTAAGCAGCCTTATTTCGGCCTGTGGTTTTCATGTTCGCCAAGCTTTTCAATTGCCTGTTGAAATGACGCCCGTACAATTAAAAGTACCCAGACAACATCGTAGTTTAGCTAAAATTCTTCAAGAAGAAATGCGTAATGCCAACATACCGTTAGCAAACGCAAATAATGCAGCGGCTTTGATTGTTGATTTAAGGCAGGTAAGTGAAGAAGAAAACTTACTTACAGCGTCGGCAGCAGGTAGTCCCTTGGAGCGTGAATTAAGTTTACGTGCAAAAGTTTACTGGGAAAATACTGATGGGGAAGATGTGTTGGAACCTGAAGATTTTGTCTTACTACGAAATTACGTTTACGACGATACAGCTATACTTGCAAAACGTCGCGAAGCCGAAAGCTTGACGCGTGAATTAGAGCGTGAATTGTCACG
>CALHVH010000075.1 GCA_938039225.1 uncultured Gammaproteobacteria bacterium | reverse complement strand
GTAATAATTGATCTAATTAGCCAACGCATGAAATTCCCAACTTATTATTATGTAAAACCCTTAATAATTATCCTAATAATTACTCATGGGTCATATTTTGCTCTAATAGCGAACGTTTTTAACTCTTATCCTAAGTTTAACGGATTTTTTATTGTTTAGTGGCTATTCAGAGGGCACTTTTTTAGCTTATACTAGTCAGATAAACTCATGATTATTATAAATATTTGGATAGTGAACCGCCATGTTGGCTGACTTGATTGAAACTTGGACTACTGAACCAAGCAAACGAAAATGGATTATGACCTATTTACCGATACTTTTATCGGTTGGCTTAGTTTGTTTGATTGCCTGGCAGCTTGCCAATCTTTACTGGTCTATGAACACACCGGCTGCAGTAATTGATGAGACTCCCGTTTCGCTAAACAGTACAACTCCCAAAAAAGCTTCTTCAATAAACATTAATCAAATCATCTCAGCAAATCTTTTTGGTGAAAAACAAAAAGACGCAATAGAGATTGAGGAAGATGTTGAATTAGTAGACACAACGCTAAATTTAAATCTAAATGGCACTCTGATGAGTAACAATTCAGAACAGAGCCGAGCCATTATTGAAGTTGATGGCGCTAACAAGGTTTTTTCAATTGGCGAAGAAATCCAAAATAATGTGAATTTGTATGCTGTAGAAACCAGTCAAGTCATAATAACTAATCGTGGCAAAAAAGAAGCACTACGCTTGCCTCGAGTTGAAGACTCTAGCGGTGCAAACCCGCGTAAAGCGCAGGCTGCTCGTCCCCCATCTAAAGCTGCAAATCGTATTGCAAGAGATTTACGAGATGCCGCCAGGAAAAACCCTAGCAGCATCACCGATATATTGCGCTTAAAAAAAGGGCAAACCAGCACAGGTCAAAAGGGTTTTCGAGTATATCCCGGGAAAAAACGCGAACGTTTTAAAGAGCTTGGTCTAAAACCTGGTGATTTTGTCACGCAGGTAAATGGTTTGTCAGTTGGTGACCAAAATCCTTTCCAAGTGATTCAGACACTTGGAACTAGCACATTCATCAACCTGTCTATTGAACGTAATGGACAACCGATGAACTTATCGTTTGATATTGGTCAGACGCAATAAACAGCTTATTTAAAAGTAATCATTCGGAATAGCAAAAAGTACACAACAAGGTAACTACACGCATGTACAGTAAAAATCATTCAACACACAACTCTTTTTATAAACTATTTTTAGTGTTGTGCTTAACTCTTGTTGTTGGCTTAAGTTCCCATGCCCAAGAAGGCATGATTACACCAAATTTTGTAGACACCGATGTACGTAAAGTTATTGATACAGTTAGTGAATTAACTGGTAAAAATTTTATCGTTGACCAATCTGTAACCTTCAAAGTCAACATGACTTCTGCAACGGCTATGACTATCGATGAGTTCTATGAAGCTTTTCTTGCAGTGTTACAAACAAACGGTTATGTCGCTGTTCCTTCAGGCAAAGTGATTAAAATTATTGCAGAAAATAAAATGCGCCAAGAGCCTGTGCGTACTACCTACAATAAAAAGACCCCTAATGATAGCTATGTAACACGTATTTTTGACTTAAAATACATTACCTCGGCCAACTTGCAACAAGCGATCCGTCCAATAGTTTCTAATAATGGCCAATTTGTTCCAATTGGTAGCAGTAAAGTATTGGTGATTGATCGTTCTGCTAACGTTAAACGAATTGCTTATATTCTAGGTGAAGTGGATAAACCAACCACTGACGAACCAGAAATGATTCGACTAGAAAATGCAACGGCATCGCAGATAGTTCAAACCCTCACTTCGCTCTACCAAGGGCGCCAAGGCGGACAGAACCAATTAGGTAACCCTGTTTCATTTAATGCTGATGATCGTACTAATAGTGTTTTGATAAGCGGCGACGCAAACAAGCGAACCCAAATTCGTAGCTTAATTGCAAACCTTGACTCTCCTTTAGCAGATGATAACGGCCCACAGGTCATATACTTAAGATTTGCTGATGCAGAGGCCATTGCAACAATTCTTAATGCTCAAAACAACGCGACCAATCGTGCCGGTGGTGCAGGAGCAGCTGCTGGTCCAGCAAATAATCAAACCAGCATCATTCCTGATCCTGATAATAATGCACTAATTATTTCAGCCTCTCCTAAGAATATAAAATCCTTACGTTCTGTTATCGATAAGCTGGATATTCGTCGTGCTCAAGTTCAGGTTGAAGCAATAATTGTAGAAGTGAGTGCTGATAAAACCGCTCAGCTTGGGGTAACTTGGGCATTTGATGGCACCGCAAAAAACATTGGCGCTGGACTTACTAATTTCCCAGCCAGTGGTCCAGGTGTAGCACAAATTGGCGAAGCTTTAAGCGGTGGAACTATTAGTTCTGCAGCAATTCCAAGTGGCGGCACATTTGTTTTTGGTCGCTTAAAAGAAGGTGGCAACAGTATAGCCGCCGTTCTCAGTGCACTAGCCGGTGATGCTTCAACCAATATTTTATCCACTCCAAATATAACTACCCTAGACAATAAAGAAGCCGAAATAAAGGTCGGCCAAAAAGTTCCTTTCTTAAGTGGCAGTTTTACCAATACAGGAACCGGTGGAGGAAGTGTCAACCCATTCCAAACACTTAATCGCGAAGATGTAGGTATCACATTAAAAGTTAAACCTAAGATTAATCAGGGCGGCTCTTCTGTTCAACTTGAAATTGAAGGCATCATTTCAAGTATTGAAGCAAGTGCGAATGCTCAAGTTGGACTACAAACCACTAACGAAAGAAGCTTTACAACTAACGTCATTGCTGAAGACAGTGAAATCATAGTACTTGGTGGATTGATTGATGACCAGCTACTGGAAACCATTCAACGTGTTCCTTTACTCAGTAATATCCCGCTTATCGGTGAAATTTTTAAATCACGTCAAACCACAAAGAACAAGCGTAATTTAATGATATTTTTACGTCCAACCATTCTTCAAGATTCAAGAGATGCTGGAGCAAGTACAGCAGAAAAATACTATTACATTCGTGATGAACAATTAAAGCAACACGGTGACCGTGTTTCATTAATGCCTTATGAAGAACGCACTCTGCTACCTGAATTAGAAGAGTTTGCTGATGAGCTTGATGAAAAAGTAATGCCATAAGCTTAAAAGTTGGTACACCATTTATTTTATATAAAGAAGCGTTTTTTAAACCATCAATAAAGACCGACTATGACAGAAGTAATTGAATTAGCTGAAATACCCTTTTCATTTGCCAATAAAAATGGCGTGGTGGTTATTGGTGAAGAAAACGGTTTAGCTAGTGTGCGCTGTAAACACGAAATAGATTTAGGGGTATTAACCGAAGTTCGAAAACATCTTGATCGTCCTCTTGATTTAGCCTTTGTTAGCGATGAAGAATTTAATAAACTTCTGAGAGATACCTATGAAAACGCTGGTGGCAATGCCATGCAAATGGTTGACGGTATTGAAGATGATATGGATCTCAGTACACTTGCAGAGCAAGTCCCACAAACGGCGGATTTACTCGATAGCAATGACGACGCCCCTATTATTCGTTTAATAAATGCCATTCTGACCGAAGCGGTAAAAGCCGAAGCCTCTGATGTACATATAGAAACGTTTGAAAATCGTTTGATGGTTCGTTTTCGTGTTGATGGCGTATTACAAGAAGTCTTACAACAAAGCCGTAACTTAGCAAAGCCAATCGTTTCGCGTATCAAAATCATGTCTAAACTGGATATTGCCGAACGACGTTTACCCCAAGATGGACGTTTATCTTTAAAAATTGCGGGTCATGCTGTGGACGTTCGTGTATCAACCATTCCTTCTGGTCATGGCGAGCGCGTAGTTTTACGTTTACTAGACAAACAAGCTGGTCGCCTGGACTTGAGCCACCTTGGCATGTCCGACAACACACGCGAAAAAATTAATGTTCTTATTCATAAACCAAATGGAATCATTTTAGTAACTGGCCCAACAGGATCAGGTAAATCAACTACTTTGTACGCTGGCTTACAACAAATTAATGATCGCAGTAGAAATATATTAACCGTAGAAGATCCGATTGAATACTATTTAGATGGTATTGGTCAGACACAAGTAAACACCAAAGTTGATATGACCTTTGCTCGTGGTTTACGTGCCATTCTTCGTCAAGATCCCGATGTGGTTATGGTGGGTGAAATTCGCGATTTAGAAACCGCTGAAATAGCGGTACAAGCATCTCTTACTGGACATTTAGTTCTATCCACTTTACATACAAACACTGCAGTTGGTGCAATCACGCGTTTACGGGATATGGGTGTAGAGCCATTTTTACTCTCCTCAAGTGTTATAGGAGTTATTGCACAACGTCTAGTTAGAGTTTTATGTCAGCATTGCAAAATCTCTGAAGACATTACGAGTAAAGAACGTGAATTATTACGCCTTGATGAAAATCAAGACATCAAGCTTTACCATCCTCAAGGGTGTGAAAAGTGTAATAAAACGGGCTATCAAGGTCGTACAGGTATTTATGAGTTAGTCACTATGGATGACACTTTACGCACTATGATTCACGATAGCGCAAGTGAACATCAACTTGAAAAATACGCTCGTGAAAATTCAGCTGGAATTAGAGAAGATGGCAGGCGCAAAATCCTAGAAGGTCAAACAACACTTGAAGAAGTGTTACGTGTTACACGTGAAGATTAATAAGGATTTTTAGTACATGCCGGCATATGATTACTTAGCACTAGAAGATAATGGTCGTGAACGACGTGGAACTATTGAGGCTGATACGGCAAGACACGCTAGGCAACTTTTACGTGAACGCGAATTACTACCCGTTGATGTAGATGAAGTTAACACCAACAACAGTGACGGCTCTTCTTTAAATAATATTAAATTCTCTAATCAACGTATGCGCGCCGTTGATTTAACCCTATTTACTCGCCAAATGGCTACCCTACTACGCTCTGGCATACCCTTAGATGAAACGCTTGCAGCAGTTGCTGAACAAACCGAACGTTCTGGGGTGAAAAGTATAATAATGGGTGTACGTAGTAAAGTTTTAGAAGGCTATACTCTTGCGCAAGCCTTTGGTGAATTTCCAAAAGCCTTTCCAGATATTTATCTTTCTACTGTGGCCGCTGGTGAACATGCAGGTCAATTGGATAATGTATTAGAACGTTTAGCTGACTTTACTGAAAACCGACAAGTTTTAAAACAAAAAGTAAGTAATGCTCTTATTTACCCAGTGATTCTTGTTCTTGCTTGTGTATCTATCATTATTGTGATGATGAATTTCGTAGTACCAAAAATTGTTAAAATTTACGTAGACGGAGATTTTGATTTACCTGGCTTAACCACTGCAGTTATTGCCATTAGTGATTTCACAACCAAATATATTTGGCTAATTCTTGCAGTAATTGTACTTTCCTTTATTATCTTTAAAGTAATGCTTAGACGGACTGAGTTTAAACGCAGCTGGCATAGCTTTTTATTGAAAATACCATTAATTGGTTACTTATTACGTGGCATTAATACGGCACGTTTTACCCGCACCATGAGCATTATGAGTTCAAGCGGCGTTACCATCTTAGAGTCATTAAATCTTTCGGGTTCCGTGGTGAATAACTTACCTATGCGAGAAGCCATTGATGATGTTTCAGTAAAGGTTCGCGAAGGTGCAAGCATTGGACATTCTTTGGCTCAAAGTAAACTCTTTCCGCCTATGACTGTACACCTGATAAAGAGTGGTGAAAGCAGTGGTCAAATGGAAGAAATGCTAGAAAGAGCTGCCCAAAACCAAGAACGTGAACTTGAAAATACTATTTCCTCATTATTAGCGATAATGCAACCAGTAATGATATTAATTATGGCGGGTATTGTAGTAACTATTGTTTTAGCAATAATGATGCCTATCTTTAATTTAAATCAATTTGTTGGCTAGCTCTTGCTTTGAAGTATACAAAAGCACTTTTAAGACTCAGAAATCAGCCTTATCCTTTGATGCCTCCCAATTTCGACCATCAAAATATTCTTTGCTAATATCTAGCTCGCTAATATCATCTATTGCAGCAACATGCACACTATAAGCATTTGGGTGAGAACGCGGTTGATAAAACGACTTTACACCGCAGGTCTGACAAAATAAATGTTCTGCTCGCTTAGTCTCAAACTGGTAAGAACACAAATTAGCTTTACCTCTCTCTAAGACAAAGTCTTTATGAGGAACAATCAGATGTTCGTATTTACTTAGACTACATATAGAACAATTACATAAAAGAATTTTAACTTGTTTAGGCACTACAGCAGTGAAACGCACGTTCGAACAATGACAACCGCCTCTAATTTTGACCTTGTTTGTCATGTCACTTAGATTCCGAGAACTGAGTCCATATACTGGTACGACCTAACATTGCCACACCAATAAAGCCCCTCACTTTTAAACGTCCATCAGATTTTAAGGTGATTTTACATTTGTAACTTTTTCCTGATTCTGGATCATAAATAGTCCCACCTTGCCAACGGTTTTTTCTGAAAGTAAATCCTTGTAACATCTTTAACCCTAACAAGGGCCGGCTTTGCTTACTCACATCGGGATTACGTGTATCGAGAAGCGGCGTACCCTCTTCACCGCCATCAAGATTATCTTTTGTGTAAAGAGGCTTCTCTAACCAGATAATTTTTCCTACATACTTACCATCTTCTTTATAGATTTGGATTTGAGCATTTCCATTATCTGATTCTGGGGTTAACCACACGCCAAGAATATCATCAGCACTCGCAGCATGAATACAAGGCGTTGAAAATAAAGCCGTGGCCAATGTAAAAAAAATTATACTCTTCAGAAATAGTCTCATCGTCTTACTCACTTACCACGATCGCTATGTGTTTTTTATCCGGTGAAACCGCAAGACGTGAAATACTGCCGCTGATTCCCATTGATTTTCCATCAGCTAATAACAGCCAATCAGCGTATTCATCGTCTATGGTACGCATAAATATATTCTGCTCTTTTGCCATTAACAAATGAGACCCATCAAACCAGACTAAATCTTCACTACCTTCTAAAGTCGACAAAAGAATTTCCGAAAACTTCTTTTCTAAATCATATTTTTTAATATTCCACATTTCTTCAGATGTTTTATCCACATAAATCAAAGCGTTGTGATCCGGTTGCATAGTTAAAGAACGACCAATTTTAGACGTAATCAATTGCGTATTTTTCGTCCCTCTATTAGCGCTTACCAAAGTATGCTCATCCCCTTCAAGGTTTTCATCAACTAAAAATAAAAACGCCTCATTCTGGTTTTTCCATACGTGATAACCGACTCGGCTTACACCTGGAAAAACTTGACGGTAATCAGCATTGGTCACCGCCATTGGTTTTATAGGAAATTCCCATAAACGTTGAACTCCATCACTATCCACACGTACCACTGAAATAAATTCCCCAGAAGGAGTTAGGGTCGGAGAATACTCACTTTCAGGAGTGGCCGTAATTTGAGTTGTTGAAGCGCTTTTAAGTGAATAGGCATAAATATCAGATTGTGGCTTTTCATCCTCTAAGTTCTTCACACTGGTATATAAAAGTGAGTTATTACCTGGCAAAAAATACGGTTGATTATCATAACCAGGATTTTGTGTAATATTTATGGCTTTACCAATGGTCAGCTTGTTTTCAGGAAAAGAAATTTCAGCTAAATAAATTTCAGTATTAGGAATTGTGTTATTGACCTCGCTCTCAATAGGCAGCTCAGTAGCACAGGCCTGTAATAAACTGATCAAAAACCAACTAGAAAATATACTTATAATGTACGAACTATTGCTCATATTTTTGTCCTAACCTAAGCTTTGGATAACTATCATAATTTCTAATCATATAGCACTGTAGCTTAGGAAAACAAGATATTAATACGAATCCAATTAAAACTATTTGGATAAGCGTATAATTCGCAAACAATTATGTCCTTTACAGCAAAAATCAACTGAAATATATAACGAATATATGAATTTAACACGTTTATCTTTATCAAACCCTGTAGCGGTTACTGTTGGCATATTACTGGTTTTACTATTTGGTAGTATCGGCTTACTTGAACTACCTATTCAGATGATTCCTAGTGTAGAGCGTCCAAGCATCCAGATTAACACCTCATGGCGCTCTGCAGCACCCGAGGAAATTGAATCTGAAATCATAGAACCACAAGAAGATGCTTTACGTGGCTTAGCTGGCATGCAAAAGATGGAATCCACCGCATCGAATGGTAGCGGCTCAATTACTCTCAACTTCGACATAGATGTGAACTTACAAGACGTTCAACTTGAAGTTATGAACCGTTTAACTCGAGTCTCGAATTATCCACCCGATGCGGATGAGCCCACAGTATTCGTTGGTCGAGGCAGATTTGGTGGAAATATTGCTTGGTTCTCAGTGAGGCCAATACCTGGGAGTGGTCTAGATATCACCGAATATCAAGACTTTGTTGATGAAGTTATCGTACCTCGAATAGAACGGGTTAAAGGGGTATCTAATTCCAATGCGTTTGGTGGAAACCAAAAAGAAGTGCGGATCAGCTTTGATGCAAATAAAGCAGCAGCATTTGGGGTTTCGATTTCGGACGTAGCTCGTTTGAGTAGTGGCAATATTGACTCCTCAGGTGGTTTCACAGATATTGGACGCAGGCAGTACACATTACGCTATGCCGGAAGTTATGAGTTAGAAGAACTCAAAAACATGATTCTTACATACAGTAATGGCAGTCCGGTTAAATTACTAGATATTGCCGAAATAGAATTACGCAATATTGATGCTAGCGGTTCTCTAAGTCAAAACGGTGGCGCTTCCATAGCCTTTAATGTGGAACCTGAAACCAATATAAATGTACTAGATGTAATGGAGGAAATTAAAGCTGCAGTCGTTGAACTTAACGAGGGGCCGGTTGCACGAGCCAATTTATACATTACACAAGTCTACGATGAAACCATTTATATTAAAGATTCCATTGCAATGTTACGCAATAATCTTTTGCTGGGTATCGCTTTAGCAATCGTTATATTGTGGTGGTTCTTGCGTAAGTTTAGAGCCACTTTATTGGTTGCCATTGCAATACCAGTTTCTTTATTTTTCGCTTTTATTGCATTTAATTTTGCAGGTCGAACATTAAATATAATTTCTTTGGCTGGTCTTGCATTTGCAATGGGTATGGTTTTAGATGCCGCAATTGTTGTGTTAGAAAATATAGTGCGCTTAAGAGAAGAAGGCGCCACCAGTGAAAAAGCTTCAGAGCAAGGCGCTACTCAAGTCTGGGGGGCATTACTTGCATCTACTGCAACTACGGTAGCAATTTTTTTACCCATCTTATTTTTACGTGATATTGCCGGTCAGCTTTTTGCTGATTTAGCCTTTGCTATTTCAGTAGCCGTTGTTATCTCCTTAATTATTGCAGTAACAATTATCCCAACCGCTGCTAATACCGTATTGAAAAATACGCAACTGGTTGACCCGCATCAAAACTGGTGGGGTCGATTAACAAAAATCATTATCAAAGTTACCGACACATCTAAGCGTCGTGCCCTTTGGATTGTAGGACTTCTAGGATTTGGAATTCTCACCACAGCTTTACTCTTACCTAAAGCCAGTTATTTACCGGAAGGCGAACAAAATTTCATTTTTGCGTTTATTTCTCCTCCCACTGGACAAAGTGTTCAAACTGGTAAAGAAGAATTTGTTGATGTGGTTAATGAACGATTTAAACCTTATCTATCAGGTGAGAAAACCCCGCATGTTGAAAATTATTTCTTAGGTATGTTTGGCTCATCTGGTTTTATGGGGGTTAGAGCGAAAAACCCCAAAGAAGTAAATGCATTAGTACAGGAAGTTAACAGTAATGTAACTAGTGGGTTTCCAGATACCCGAGTATTTGCCAATAAGGCCGCTATATTTGGTCGCTTGGGCGGTGGTGGCACAATTGAATTAAACATACAAAGCCAGGATGTTGATTCTTCGTTACGAGCAGCTAGAGCTGGTATTGCAGCTATCAGCCAAGCCTTACCAGGCGCACAAGCCCGTCCTACCCCTAGTCTTGAGCTCGCAGTACCTGAACTTAGACTTATTCCTAATGAACGTGCTATTACTGAGGCTGGTATGACTCGTTCTGAAATGGCTAGTTTAGTAAGAGCTTTAGGCGATGGTCTATACGTTGGAGATTATTTTGATGGAACTAAGCGTCGAAATATAATATTACGTGGACCCGAATGGCAGCGACCAGAAGACTTACTCGCAACTCCTATTTCAACTCCACAACGAGGAATACAATCCTTAGGGGCTCTCATACAATTACAAGAAACTGTGGGCCCTGATCAGATTCGTAGAGTTGATAGACGTCGTTCGATCACTTTAAACATTACTCCTCCACAAACCATTTCACTTGAAGAGTCGATTGAGCGATTAAAAGAACAAGTAGAACCTGCTATTCGTGCAGAACTACCCCAGGATGGAACCGTTAGTTACTACGGAAGCGCTGATGACTTGAAAGTTGCATTAAACAATATGGGCAAAAGTTTTGCACTCGCAATTATAATTTTATATTTACTTATGAGCGCCTTGTTCCGCTCATTTAAAGATAGTTTACTGGTTTTAATTGCCTTACCGCTTGCAACTGTAGGTGGCGTGCTCGCATTAAAACTAGTTAATCATTTCACAAACCAAGCTATGGATTTAATGACAATGATTGGGTTTATCACTTTGCTTGGCTTAGTGGTTAATAATGCTATTTTGTTAGTGCATCAAACACGAACGGCTGAACGCTTAGGGTTAGCTCGTAAATTAGCCGTAGAGCAAGCCGTTAGAATTCGCTTAAGACCTATTTTAATGAGCACCATGACCAGTTTGTTTGGCATGCTACCCTTATTATTAGTTCCAGGTCCTGGTACTGAACTCTATAGAGGCTTAGCT
>CALHVH010000074.1 GCA_938039225.1 uncultured Gammaproteobacteria bacterium | reverse complement strand
TTTTCATTTATAGAATTTGCACGTGATGTAGGTAAGCGCATTACGGTTAATTACATGATGGCAAAAGACTCGGTTAAAACACGTATTTCTGGCGAAAACAGTGCAGGCATGAGTTTTACAGAATTTACTTACCAACTTATTCAAGGCTACGACTTCTACCATTTGCATAAAAACTATAACTGCCTTTTACAAATGGGTGGTTCAGACCAGTGGGGGAATATAACCACAGGTACTGAATTAGTACGTCGCATGAATGCGCCCGTTGAAGCCAAAGCGTTTGCTATGACGTGCCCATTAATCACCAAAGCTGATGGCTCCAAGTTTGGAAAAACCGAAGGCGGTAATATTTGGCTAGATGCGGATAAAACCTCAGTCTATAAATTTTATCAATTTTGGCTTAACACCACCGACGAAGATGCTGAAAAGTACATAAAGATTTTCACTTTCTTAAACCAAAGCACCATAGAGAATTTAATTACCGAGCATAAAGAAGCTCCGCATTTACGCGCCTTGCAAAAAAAACTCGCCGAACAAGTGACCTCTTTTGTACATAATGAGTCAGAATTAGAGAAAGCCATTGCGGCATCCAACATATTATTTGGTAAATCCACAACCGAAGACCTACAACAACTGGATGAACAAACCTTTCTAGATATATTCGAGGGCGTGCCTCAAGCTGTAATTTCAAAGAGCGACTTAGACGAAGGAATGGATATGATTGCTGCCTTAGCCGCAAAAACCCAGTTCTTAAAATCTAACGGTGAAGCGCGCAGAGCTCTCAAAGAAAATGCCATCTCAGTCAATAAGCAAAAAAGAAAAGAAGATTATCTAATTACCACTGATGACCTGATTGCAGGACAATTTGTATTGCTTCAACGTGGCAAAAAAAATTATTACTTATTAAAGGTAGAGTAATTACCCACTAATAAGGATTAATCTAAACACTAATATCAGCACAACAATTGACCAGAAATTATTAAATAGTGTAAAGTGTGGATTGTTATAGACACCCAACAATAATTACGTGCCAAATAAATTAAGACACGATTACAAGCCTGAACCTCAAGCCACAGGCATAAAGTCTAGCTCACGATCATCAGTGACTCAATTGCCTAACTCACTAGTAAAATTTTGGTCAGCACAAACTAGAGCTGTACAAAGCATTTTACTGTTATGTCTTGCTTGTATTATTGGCGTGTTTGCTTGGCCAGAAAAAGACAATCAAGCAATTGATACACCTCTAACCCTTGTAAACGATGGCAAAGAAATAAATCTTGAACTCGATTTACCGACTAGAGAGGAAAGTGAAGCCTCAGTTACTCTCCCTAAACCAGAACAAAGCCTAGTTTTAGAGTCAAGTGACTTAATTATTGAGGTCAAATCTGGCGATACGCTTGGGGAAATATTTACTAAAAACAATTTATCCTATTCGGACATGTTGGCGATTATTGCTAACAAAGAAGCCAAAAGCTTTTTAACCAGCATGAAACCTGGTGAAAAGATAGTTATCAACACGTCTGACGATGAAGGACATATTCAGAGTCTAAAATACGAAATAGATGTTGAAAATAGTCTTGAGATTGCACGCAGCTCTGATAATAAGTTTATAACTGAAATCAAAACAACCCCTTTAGATATTCGAACCGCCTATGCGCATGGCGTAATCAGGGACTCACTATTCTTAGCCGGTAAAGAAGCCGGTCTAAGCGATAGCTTAGTTATGAATCTTGCAGGAATTTTTCAATGGGATATCGATTTTGTTTCGAATATTCGCAAGAATGATTCCTTCACCGTAATCTATGAACAGCTATGGCGCGATGGCGAATACCTTAAGAATGGAAAAATTCTGGGTGCCGAATTCGTAAATGACGGCGATGTTTTTCATGCCATTCGCTTTGTTGATGAAAATAATGATGGCAATTATTATTCGCCAGATGGCAAAAGCATGAAAAAAGCTTTTTTACGTGCTCCTATTGCTTTCTCTCCGAGAGTAACCTCTAGCTTTAATCCTAAAAGATTTCATCCAGTATTAAAAACCACACGCCCTCATAGAGGTGTGGATTACGGCGGCCCAATGAATACTCCAATTCTTGCGGCTGGTGACGGCAAGGTTATTTTTCGAGGGCGCAAAGGCTCTTACGGCAATACCATTATTTTGCAACATGGTGGCAATATCACAACTTTATATGCTCACCTAAATAAATTTAACCGCAAAGTAAAACAAGGCACTCGAGTTAAACAAGGCCAAACCATTGGTTATCTGGGCAAAACTGGACGCGTGACCGGAAAACATTTGCATTACGAGTATCGTCTTAATGGCGTGCATCGCAATCCCCGCACGGTCAAACTGCCAAATGCAAAACCACTACCTAAAAAATACAAACAAGACTTTGAGCAAGTTATGAAACCACTGCTTGCCCAATTAGATGTAATTAAACGAGCAAATGTAATTAATGCTGAACAATCTTCTGGCCCATCTTCGTCAAGCTCAGCAGCAACCCAATAAATTTTCATGCCAGTCGAACGTTACATTGGTCTAATGTCTGGCACCAGTATGGATGGCATAGATGCCGTCTTAATTAATTGCGAAAACTCTGAGATAAATCTAGAAGCCAGTCACTCTCTCAGTTATACCGAAAATCTAAAGAACCGCTTAGAAACACTTATCGCAAACCCGCACTCGGTTGACTTAGACGAATTAGGACAGCTAGATGTATTGGTCGCGAAATTTTTTGCTCAAGCCACCAATGAACTACTTCATCACCAAAGTCTTAGACCTTCTGATATCACTGCGATAGGCAGTCATGGCCAAACTATTCGCCATGGCGCCGACAAGCAAATCCCTTTCACTCAGCAAATTGGCGATCCCAGCGTAATTGCCGCATTAACCAATATTACAACCATTGCTGATTTTCGAAGAAAAGATATTGCCTTAGGAGGACAGGGCGCTCCTCTGGTACCGGCCTTTCATCAAGCGGTTTTTTCAAATAACACTAGTGATCGAATTGTTGTAAATATTGGCGGCATCAGTAACCTAAGCTTGTTACAGAAAAATGGCGAAATCAGTGGGCATGATTGTGGGCCTGGAAACACCTTAATGGATCTATGGGCTCTGAAACATATTGGCATGCCTTTTGACCACAGCGGCGCTTGGGCCAATATGGGAGAAGTAGAACTTAATTTACTCATACAATTCTTAACCGATGACTATTTCAAAAAAACTGCTCCAAAGAGCACCGGGAGAGAAGACTTTAACTTAAAGTGGCTCAATCACTATCTGAGCTCATTCGAAGAACTTGACCCTGTAGATGTGCAAGCGACTTTATGTGAACTAAGTGCACAATGTATCGCACGGGACATCAATAAAGAAATCCAGGCCAAAAACCTAGAATTAGAAAAAGTCTTTATTTGTGGAGGCGGTGCATATAACAAAACCCTAATCAAAAGAATAAGCGAAT
>CALHVH010000073.1 GCA_938039225.1 uncultured Gammaproteobacteria bacterium | reverse complement strand
CAAAATTCGCGGTGCTAGAACCCACAATTTAAAAAACATTAATCTAGAATTGCCACGAGAAAAGCTAATCGTGATTACTGGCCTCTCAGGCTCAGGAAAGTCATCTTTAGCCTTCGATACTATTTATGCTGAAGGTCAACGCCGCTATGTTGAATCACTCTCATCATATGCACGGCAATTTTTATCGATGATGGATAAGCCGGAAGTGGATCAAATTGAAGGACTTTCACCGGCAATTTCAATTGAACAAAAATCCACTTCGCATAACCCACGATCAACTGTGGGCACAGTCACTGAAATATATGACTACTTAAGGCTACTGTTTGCTAGAGCAGGCATTCCTCGTTGTCCTGATCATGGAAACGATCTTGAGGCGCAGACTGTTAGTCAAATGGTTGATCAAGTTTTGTGTATGCCAGAGGGTTCTAAGCTCATGCTTGTTGCACCTGTTGTTGATGACCGCAAAGGCGAACATGTACAGCTCATGCAAGAATTACTGAGCCAAGGTTTTATCCGGGCTCGTATAGATGGCGAAGTGTATGAGCTGGATGACCCACCGACTCTTGATCTTCGTAAAAAACACACTATCGAGGCTGTTGTAGATAGATTTAAAGTTCGTGGTGACATGAAACAACGTCTAGCAGAATCTTTTGAAACCACACTAAATCTGTCTGGTGGTATAGCAAAAATCATCTACATGGATGATCCTGATGCTGAGGAAATACTTTTCTCTGATAAATTTGCTTGTCCACAATGTGGTTATGCACTTACCGAATTAGAGCCCCGTTTATTTTCTTTTAACAACCCTGTTGGCGCGTGTAATACCTGTGATGGTTTAGGCACAGATCAATTTTTTGACCCTGAGCGCGTGGTAATGAACGCAAACTTGAGCCTAGCTGGTGGAGCCATTAGAGGTTGGGATAGACGTAACTCTTATTATTTCCAACTTATAACGTCCTTAGCCAAGCATTACAAATTTGATTTTGAAAAACCATTTAATAAGTTAACTAAAAAAATTCAAAAAATTCTATTATTTGGCAGTGGCAAAGAAACTTTAAACTTTGAATATATCAGTACAAACGGGCGAGGCTTTAAACGTAAACATGCATTCGAAGGCATTATCCCTAACTTGCAAAGACGTTATAAAGAAACCACCTCTAATGCGGTAAGAGACGAACTTGCAAAGTACCGAAGCTCACGTTCTTGTGAAGAATGCACCGGTTCACGCTTAAACCGTTCGGCACGTAATGTTTTTGTTATGAACAAGAACATTTCCGAACTGACTAGCCTCGCCATTGGAGATGCACTCAGGTTTGCTGATAATCTCAAAATACCTGGTTGGCGCGGTGAAGTTGCTTCTAAAATAATAAAAGAAATTGCTGATCGCCTACGCTTTCTGGTTGACGTTGGTCTTGATTATCTAACCTTAGAACGATCAGCTGAAACCTTATCAGGTGGCGAAGCACAACGTATACGTCTGGCTTCTCAAATTGGCTCCGGTTTAGTTGGAGTAATGTATATTCTTGATGAGCCATCCATTGGTTTACACCAAAGAGATAATGAGAGACTTTTAAAGACTCTTACTCATCTGCGAGATATCGGAAATACCGTTATTGTTGTAGAACATGATGAAGATGCGATTATGCATGCCGATCATGTAGTTGATATGGGTCCTGGTGCAGGAATCCATGGCGGAGAAATCATTGCCCAAGGTAAACCGGCTGATATTAAGAAAAATAAGAAATCCATTACTGGGCAATATCTATCAGGAAAGCTTTCGATTGAACGACCACATTCCATTACACCCTACGATAAAGACCGGGTAATTAATATTGAAGAGGCTACAGGCAATAACCTTAAAAATCTTTCTGTTGAAATTCCTGTTGGGCTCATGACTTGCATTACGGGGGTATCCGGTTCTGGTAAATCTACTTTAATTAATGACACCCTTTATAAGTATTGTGCTCGTCATTTAAATAAAGCCAGTACCAATCACTCTCCTTGCAAAGCAATCAAGGGTACCGAACATTTAGATAAAGTCATTGATATCAGTCAAAGCCCAATTGGTCGCACTCCTCGTTCTAATCCAGCAACTTATACCGGTTTATTTACGCCATTGAGAGAACTGTTTTCAAATACTCCAGAGTCACGTGCCCGTGGTTATAAGCCAGGACGCTTTAGCTTTAATGTTAAAGGCGGTCGGTGTGAAGCTTGCCAAGGTGATGGATTGCTTAAAGTTGAAATGCATTTCTTACCCGATGTTTATGTACCTTGCGATGTCTGTAAAGGCAAACGCTATAATCGTGAAACTTTAGATATTTATTTTAAGGGTAAAAATATTCATGATGTGTTGAACATGACCATTGAAGATGCCCAAAAATTCTTCAAGAATATTCCTGTCATTGCTAAAAAGCTCGATACCTTAATGGATGTTGGATTGAGTTATATACGTCTTGGTCAAAATGCCACTACTCTGTCCGGCGGTGAAGCTCAACGAGTTAAACTGGCCAAAGAGTTAGCCAAACGAAGCACTGGAAAAACACTGTATGTTCTAGATGAACCAACAACTGGCTTACATTTTCATGACATTGCAAAGTTACTCGAAGTCTTACATAGACTAAGAGATGAGGGCAATACACTTGTTGTGATTGAACACAATCTTGACGTGATCAAAACTGCGGATTGGATTAT
>CALHVH010000072.1 GCA_938039225.1 uncultured Gammaproteobacteria bacterium | reverse complement strand
CGACTTCTTGTATTAGATGATTAGGACGGCTTGTGTCGGTATACATCCCTGGGCGTTTTCGTACAGGCTCTAAACCACTTAAAACCTCAATATCCGCAGCACTATATTTTTTTGCCATGTTTTGTTTTATTGTCCGTTTTTAATTTATTAAAATTTCTGTCTTATTGTACCAATTACAGAAATAAAAAAGATTACACATTGTAGCGCGAGCCAATCTTAGGTGCGAGTTTATTCGGTGTCCCAACTCCAAAATATATGCAGTATTTCTCAGCAGAGATAATTCAGTGCCACTAGGCTAATATAGACACCCATAGTTGATAGAGTACGAGTATATTCGAGGATGATAAAAATAGTGTCATTTACAATATGAATCGTCAAATCTGGATTTTTGATACTCCAACTTCATAAGGGTTTACAAGCAAAATAATTAAAGCCTAATACTAGTAACTATTGATACCTTTGATCAATAATTAGATGCAAAAATACAATACTCTCGAGTTTTTATCATCCTCAACATCAGTGGCTAAGAAAGTAGATAGTTATCATCGCGCTCTCATCAAAATGGTTAGCACAGTTGAGTATTTGCAGCATAGTAAAACGCTCGGTTTAATATGAAATTTTCTACTTGCGGAAATATTATTACTTACTAATATTATTTGATTGAATTTCAAAAACTCATGATCTGGTATTTTGTTTTCAAAATGAGTCATAATTCAACACACAAATCCTAAATAAGATATTAAAATCAGTCACTTGTAACAAATAGTGTGCGCTAGCGCTTGTTTAAATGGCAGTGCTTATGCATTAATTATTTTAAATACCTACTTTTTCCGATTTAATCATGAAAAATTTATTAGCTAAAGTAAAATACACAGACTAAACAATTTATTTATTCAAAATTATGCCTACAAAAAAATCTGTAAACAAAAATGCTTCGGTGGCCAATTTCGAAGAGTCTCTCAGCGAATTAGAAACTTTAGTTGAGCAGATGGAAAACGGCAAACTATCTCTGGAAGAAACCCTGCAACATTTTGAACGCGGAGTAAAATTAACCAACCTATGTCAAAAGGCATTAAGTGATGCCGAACAAAAAGTTGAGACTTTACAAAGCAAAGCCCTAAGTCAGTTGAAAAAATTACCTTCCGAAGAAGAGTAAGCAACATTTTAATTCGCACATTTAGTCAACTCCTCAAGCTAAATTCACAATAGGCTCACAAGAGCACACTACAATTCAGTATGTTTCAACACATCTCCAGAATACAAGACGCACTAGACGCTAGATTACCAAGTGCTGATGCAAGCCCACAACGCTTACATCAAGCGATTAGATATGCTGTGTTAGGAAATGGCAAACGCGTACGTCCTGCCCTTGTTTACGCCAGTGGTTTAGCTTTTGGTATAGATATACAAAGACTCGACGGCATTGCTTGTGCTGTAGAGATGATACATGCCTATTCATTAATTCATGACGATTTACCGGCAATGGATAATGATGATTTACGACGTGGACGCGCGACATGTCATATTGAATACGACGAAGCGACTGCTATCTTAGCCGGTGACGCTTTACAAGTATTGGCCTTTGAAATTCTGGCCAGTGATGAAAGTATTCAGGCAAGTGCAGAGCAACGTTTACAACTTGTTAAATTACTCAGTCATGCCAGTGGTACTTTTGGAATGGCGGGTGGACAATATTTTGATCTTGCTGCAACAAACTCTAATAAAGATATTTCTTTTTCTGAATTACAGCAGATCCATGCCTTAAAAACCGGTGCATTAATCGAAGCCGCTATTCGTATGCCAGCCTTTTTAAATCAAGACCTAAAACAAATGGAATTGGCTAATATAGAAACTTTCTCGCATGAAATTGGTATAGCTTTCCAAATCCAGGACGACATTCTGGACGAAATCAGTGACACAGAAACTCTGGGTAAGAATGCTGGCGCCGATAGAGAGCTAGGCAAAGCAACATACCCTGCACTGTTAGGTATAAAGAAATCACGCCAATTAAGAGATGAACATTTTCGTATAGCCTTAGATGCTTTAGAGCAATTACCAAGCGATGCTAAGGCCTTGCGCGATTTAGCTCAATTTATAGTAGAGCGTGAACAATAGTTAAGCAGTAAAATACCGTATTAATCGCTTTAATTGTTAATTTGTTTGCATGAAATGTGCTCTTGCACAATAGTGAGTAGCAACAAGGTAAAATAGCTAAACATCATATAGACCCTATACAAAAAGCCCATCAATAATTATGAATCCTGAACGTTATCCACTTCTTGCACAAATATCATCTCCGCATGATTTACGTGCCATGCCTGAGACTGATATGTCTCAAGTAGCTGTGGAACTACGCGATTACCTAATTGAAGTGATGAGCACAACCAGTGGACATTTTGCCGCTGGACTCGGTGCATTAGAGTTAACCGTTGCCTTGCATTATGTTTATGAAACGCCCAAAGATAGATTGGTTTGGGATGTAGGACACCAAGCGTATCCGCATAAAGTATTAACGGGTCGGGCAAAAGAATTAAAAACCATTCGAACTTGGGGAGGACTGGCTCCGTTCCCTAAACGTGAGGAAAGTGAATACGACACATTGGGTGTTGGTCATTCCAGTACATCAATTGGTGCTGCCTTGGGAATGGCCATAGCTAATGATCATCAAAGTCAGGATCGTCATATTGCAGCAGTCATTGGTGATGGCGCCTTAACAGCAGGCATGGCTTTTGAAGCTTTAAATCACGCTGGTTCATTAGATGTGGATTTATTAGTTGTTCTTAATGACAATGAAATGTCTATTTCTGAAAACGTTGGCGCCATGGCAAAGTACTCTGCCAAAATTCTTTCTGGCAAAACCTATACCAGCATTAAGGAAGGCGGAAAGAAAATCCTCAAAGGCATGCCAACTGCTTTAGAGTTAGCTAGACGATCTGAAGAATATGTAAAAGGTATGGTTTTGCCTGGCACTATTTTTGAAGAACTTGGTTTCAACTATATTGGTCCAATTGATGGTCACGATGTACCCTTGCTGATTGAAACCCTTCGCAATATGCGTAACTTACAAGGCCCTCAGTTTTTACATATCATTACTAAAAAGGGTAAAGGATATAAACCAGCAGAAAATGATCCTATCAAATGGCATGCCCCAGGTCCTTTCGATAGAGCCAGTGGTGCGGTAAAAAAGAAAAAAGCAACAAGCCCTACCTATTCACAAGTTTTTGGTGAGTGGTTGTGCGATGCCGCTTCTGCAGATGAAAAAGTCGTTGGTATAACTCCTGCAATGCGTGAAGGTTCTGGCATGGTGGAATATTCTAAGCGCTTCCCAAGAAGGTATTTTGATGTTGCCATTGCTGAGCAACATTCAGTAACTCTTGCCGCTGGTCTAGCTTGCGAAGGAATGAAACCAGTTGTTGCCATTTACTCAACCTTTTTGCAACGTGCATACGACCAATTAATTCATGATGTTGCTATACAAAATTTACCCGTAGTATTTGCTATAGATAGAGCCGGCTTAGTGGGTGCAGATGGTCCAACGCATGCCGGGAGTTTTGACTTAACTTATTTGCGTTGTGTACCCAATATGGTGGTGATGGCTCCTGCAGACGAAAATGAATGTAGGCAAATGCTTTCTACTGGGCTCAGTTTGAATCAACCGAGTGCGATACGGTATCCGCGAGGACAAGGTCTTGGAGTAGCAATACAAAAAAACCTAGCTACTATCCCAGTTGGTAAAGGGCAAGTGAAACGCAAAGGCTCTAAGTTAGCTATTTTATCCTTTGGAGCCTTGTATGCAGCAGCTGAAGCCGCAGCAGAAAAATTTGGCGCTAGCTTGGTGAATATGCGTTTTGTAAAACCATTAGATACCACCTTATTAAAAGAGCTTGCAACAAGTCATGAAGCATTTGTAACCATTGAAGACAATGCCATTGCCGGTGGTGCAGGCAGTGCCGTTTGCGAGTTTTTACAAAAGGCAAATATTCAGATTCCGGTCCTTAACCTGGGCCTACCAGATGAATATGTAGAACATGGATCGCGCGAAGAATGCCTAAAACATGTGAATTTAGACCCCCAAGGAGTCATAAACTCCATTGAAAACTGGCCAAATACACCCAATATAGCTATTTCGGCATAAGCCTTTTTAGTAACAGCTCAATTTACAGGCAATAATACAGAATTAGTCTAAAATGGCTCTTTAAACGTAATTAATAAGTACCAATAAGCAAATCGGAAATAACATGAGTACAGCAACAGCAGAAAAATTTAAAAACATCGAGGACGTTCAAGGACGTGCCGACTTACGTGAAATTGCAATCAATAAAGTAGGCATTAAATCTATTGAGCATCCAATTAAAATACGTGATCGCTCTGGTGGCGACCAACATACTGTTGCAAATTTCAATATGTATGTGAATCTTCCGCATAATTTCAAAGGCACCCACATGTCACGCTTTGTGGAAATCCTAGAAAGCTATGAACGCGTACTTACTGTTGAGTCATTTAATGACATGCTTGAAAAAATGACTGATCGTTTAGAAGCGGAAGAAGGCCATATTGAAATGAGCTTTCCTTATTTCATGATGAAGTCAGCACCTATTTCAAAAGTTGAAAGCTTATTAAATTACCAAGTTAAGTTTATTGGTGAACGTAAAAATGGCGCCAATATTACTAGCGTACAAGTAACCGTACCCGTAACGAGTCTTTGCCCATGCTCAAAAGGCATTTCAGATTATGGCGCTCATAATCAACGCTCACACATAACCATAACCGCCACGTTGAAAGACTTCGTGTGGATTGAAGAGTTAATTGAAATTGCTGAAAAAAATGCATCTTGCGAATTGTATGGAATCTTAAAACGCCCGGATGAAAAATACGTAACGGAACGTGCCTACGATAATCCAAAATTTGTGGAAGATATTGTGCGTGATGTGGCTGCTAGTTTAAACTCTGAAGATCGTATTGTTGCCTACGTAGTTGAATCAGAAAACTTTGAATCAATACACAACCATTCCGCCTATGCTTTAATTGAGAATGACAAGCGCGTTTAGATATAAATCAATAACGCAACAAAAAAGGCTCACTTGTGAGCCTTTTTTGTTGCTTATAAATAATCTTAAGACCAATCTTGGTTTTCAATAAAACAACGTAATTGAGAAACGCTTTTAAAACGTTGTAAGATTAAACTGCCTTTCAGCCCTTTACAAATATCCTTTACCAGTTGTGGTTGTTTAGCATAGTGCTTACGTCCACCAAGAATATCGTAAAATATTCTGACCAAATCCAAAATATCAGCACGTTGGTTTTCTCTCACGCCCATATTATTGTGTAAAAAATCTAACACTTTTAAGTGATAAGTTAAGCCCAAACGCGAAACAATAATATTACCAGCATGTAAATCACCATGGTAATCGCCTGATTCATGAATTTCTTGAAGACCAACACATAATTGATGCAGTAAATGCACAGCTTTATATAAGGTCAAGCGTTTACCTTTTTGTTTGGCTAAATAATCCAGCAATAGATCACCCTCAACAAATTCCGAAATAAGCACAACCACTGGTTTCTTTTGGAACTGTATAACTTCTCTGTTATGGTAATGAATCACCATGGAACAGTTTTTTAACTTATGCAACATTTTTGCATTTGCGTTAATGGTTTTATTTTTGAGGTTTCTGGCTGGGAAAAATAATTTGGCTGCTCTCTCAATACCTGTGTCAATCTCACGTATTTTGTATACCTCGCCTTCCCAGCCGCTACCCAAAAGCGAAACAACTTCATACTTTCGAGCTAAAGTACGTCCGGGTTTAAAAGCAAAAGTGCTAATGGTATTTTTCATTTATTAACAAATTCTATAGAGAAGAAAAAGGCTCACACTATAAGTGCATGAGCCTTGAGAAATTCAGTTTAATCTAACTTTGTAAACGCCTGATAAGAGTACGTAAGAAAACCTTATTGAATTGTAACTGGCAGGCAGCTGATGCTTGTTCTAGAAGTGTAGAACGCACACGCAATACTGTGACATCGCTTTCAGAGACAATAGTTGCAGAACGGCGTGCAGATTGTAGATAACCGGTTTCACCAAAACCATCTCCGGTACGTAAATGTCCTACCGTGCGACCAGAACTTTGAACACCAACTTCACCTTCAACAATAATATAAAAGCAGTCATCCATTTCGCCTTCTTTAACAATTTCTTCATTCGGGCCATACTCATCCCATTTACTGGCACGCATAACTTCCCAAATTTCTGGGTAAGAAAAATCGTGGAAAAATTTAAGTCGACGTAATTTACTGAAATGTTCTTGTTGAGTAAGAATATCTTCTTGATCATTTAAATGTTGGAAGGCATTTGTCAGTTCAGCGGCAAACTCTAGTCCGCTAGAATAACGACGGCTAGCGTCTTTTTGTAATGCCCGCATTACTATATCTTCCAAGACTTCTAAAATATCTGGACGAATGGTGTGCATGGGAATTGGTGTAGCGTAGACAATTTGATGCAATAACTTTGACAAGCTACTGGCGATAAACGGTCGAGCACCTGTAAGTAGTTCATACATCACAACGCCCAAGGAAAACAAATCCGTTCGTAAAGTAATTTCTTTAGATTCAATTTGCTCAGGAGCCATATAACTTGGTGAACCAGCTATTCCTTCAATCGTTGAAAGATCAGCATTTTTCACCATTGCGATACCGAAATCGATAATTCGAACATCGTTATCCATGGTAAGCATGATGTTACTTGGTTTTATATCTCGATGAATAACGCCGCGACCATGAGCATAATGTAAAGCTTTAGCAACTTTAAAAACGATTTCTAAGACATCGTCCATGCGAAGTAATTTATCTTTTTTAGTATAGGAAGCTAGAGTTCGAGCACCATGGATAAATTCCATAACTACAAAGTAACGCCCATCTTCTTCGCCAGCATCATAAATAGGAAGAATATTTGGATGTTGTAACATCCCCACCATATGCGCTTCATTAAAAAACATTTTACGTTGCGCTTCAGCTTCTTGCTGATCAAGATGATCAGATTTATATAACTTAATTGCAACATCACGACCATAGAATGGATCGTGTCCTAAATAAATATCCCCTGTACTACCTTTGCCAACTTTATTGACAATGATGTATTTCCCTAATTTATCGATAACTTCTGACATAGTTAATTAATTATTTTGAAATGTTATTAAATTATTATTAGATACCGCTAAAGCCAAAATATTGAAGCCCAAGTTGTATTACGAATAAAACCAGACCTGCAAATATTCCTGCAATAATATCATCTACCATAATACCAAGTCCTCCATGAACTTGCGCGTCTAATTGCTTGATTGGCCAAGGTTTTAAGATATCGAAAATCCTAAAAAAAATAAAGCCCATCACCAGCCAAAAAAATGTAACCGGAACAAAAAGCGCGGTTAAGTAAAAGCCGACAATTTCATCCCAAACAATTGAGCCATGATCGTGAACACCTAAAAGCTCTGCACTCTTGCCGCATAGGTATATTCCGAAGATGCTTATGCCAATTAAAATTGCTAATTTAATAGGAAATGTGAGCGAAGCCGTTAATAAAATCAAAGGAATTGCGACTAATGTGCCTGCAGTTCCAGGAGCCTTGGGTACTAAACCTGTACCAAAACCTAGGGCTAACCAATGAACAGGGTGGCTGAAAAATGCCTTGTTTAAATCATTTTGACTAATTATTGCTTTATCACCCATAGTAAGTTCTCAGTAAATACCAATTAAAAATGTGAATATCCTTTCGATTTGGTTGAATATATTTGATTATTTAGTGTGTAACTATGTTGTGAATCCGATGATAAAGACCCTATACAAGTAAGGCTCAAATCCAAGTTCGTCGCTAACTTTACAAGCTTGTCACATTTAGCAACATTTGCACTAAAGAGTAATTCATAATCATCTCCTTGAGTAGCAAAATTTATAGCCTGCTCTTGTGGCATCGATGCTAATGCAGCATGCAAAGGTAATTTTTCCAGTTGAATATCAACACTCAAGCCACTAGCTTTAGCAAGACGCTCAGCATCAATAATTATACCGTCCGAAATATCCATACATGCATTAGCAATTCCAATCAAAGCTTGGCCTAAGCTTAGTCGTGCTTGGGGACGTATATATGCACTTAGGACTTCGGTTGATACTTCTTGTTTTTGCAAAATTTTTGATAAAGCAAACGCCGAACCACCTAAATTACCAGACACATAGAGTAAATCACCTGCTTGAGCCGTATCTCTTCTTAAGGCCTTTCCGGTTTCGACAATGCCCATCACTGTAAGACTAATAGATAACTCGCCTTTAACGGTATCACCACCTACCAAACTGATTTCATAGTAGGCACATGCTTCATGCAGGCTTTGCGAAAAGTCAGCAAGCCATTGCGAATTATTTTCAGGGATACTAAGAGCCAATGTAAGCCAACGCGCCTGAGCTCCCATTGCCGCCAAATCACTCACACATACAGCTACTGCTCTAGCTGCTAAGTGCTTTGGATTAAAATTTTTAGGGAAGTGCACACTCTCAAGCAAAGTATCTACACTGGTAAGTAACTGATGATTGTCTGGAATGTCTAAAATTGCACAGTCATCGCCTATCCCTAAACTAACATCTCGCATTGGATGCGAATGCGGAGGCACAAAATAGTTTCTAATGAGTTGATCTTCAGACATGAAACAATAGTTTTCTAAGAATCGCTGTCTACAGCGGAGTCTTCTTTTAATGTTTGCTCTTTAGGTTTATACCATTTAGAGAAAAATTGCTTAACATTCACATTATCACTGGCTAAGGCATGACATCCGTCAACCATTGGAGGCTTGCGCCCCTTGAATAAAGTTTGAGTAACATCTTTAACCGCTACACTCTGCTCTTTGTTTTTTTCATTATTGCGTTTAGCCAATAAGGGTCCAACGGTCTGAAAAGCTACCGTAGCCAAATCTCGTAAAAGTCCAGTGTGATGTGTGCAACCTCTAGTTCCGCCAACTGCAACATCGGTAGCTTTGGTAAAGCCTGAAACAATTCGTTGCCCAATCAGAGATTCATAATTGGGAGTGATATCTCCACAATTAGGATATGGATGATGATCAGTCACCGCCTCCATACCAACAATCATAAAAGTAGCATCGATGGTGATTCTCATTTTCATATCATGTATATAATCACCTGGCTGCATTCGGCCGCGTAGGGTGGTATCAAAAGCATAAGACTTGGTGTCAGTTAGACGCCCTTCTATATCAAACAAACCATCTTCGCGTTCAAAGCCCTGACAATCAATCAAGCGCTGATGTATGGGCTTACGCGGAGCTGGATTTGATAAAGGCATAAGAATTCGCTTTAATTAGATTGATGATGACCTGTTTCCAAAGCTCTAAATTTCTTTGCGGCCTTATCTAAGACAGCATTTATAAATTTATGACTATCAGCAGGACCGAATTTTTTGGTTAACTTTACGGCCTCATTAAGTACAACCTTATAAGGGGTCTCAATATGGTTTTTTAATTCATGCAAACCTAACCACAAAACGGCATGAGCAACTGGATCCAGTTGCTCAAGCGGTCTATCCATAAATTCTACTAGCTCGACATCTAAATTGTCAGTCTCTTGCATGACAGTTTTGAGCAAATGACTGAAGTACTCTTTATCGGATTTCTTATAGTCTTTATCTTGGCTGAACTGAATTTGTAAATCATTAAAACTCAATTCATTCAGTTGCCATTGGTAAAGTGCCTGTAATGCTAATTGACGTGCATTGGAACGTGCGCCAAAATCGATACGTGCTTTAGCTGGTATTTTCATAGATGTACTACAGTATTAAATTTAATTGTTTTACAGCTGACGTAATACAGCTACCATTTCAACTGCACCTAGTGCAGCTTCAGCGCCTTTATTCCCGGCTTTAGTACCTGCACGTTCAATCGCCTGTTCGATGCTATTTACAGTGATTACACCATTGGTTATTGGTTTGCCAGAATCTAATGCCACTTTGGCAATACCATTGGTCACTGAAGCCGAAATGTATTCAAAGTGTGGGGTTGAACCACGAATCACTGCTCCCAAACCTACAATCGCATCATATTCATCTTTTTCTGCTAAATGCTTTATGACCACTGGCATCTCAAATGCACCAGGAACTTTGATTAGATGAATATCAGACTCTTTGCATCCATGACGAATTAATGCATCTTGTGCACCCTTAACCAATGAGTCAACAATAAACTCATTAAACCTAGCGGCTACCAATGCAATTCGCATTCCACTTGCATTCAACTGACCTTCGATAATTTTTGACATAAATAACTTCTTTTTCTTAAAATTTAGTAATTAGAAATGCTTTACGCATCCACGTATTCAACCACTTCAAGTCCAAAACCTGAGAGTCCCGACATAATCGTTGGTGCACTAAGTACGCGCATTTTTACTACCCCTAAGTCACGTAGAATTTGGGCTCCAATACCATAAGTGCGTAGTTCCCGCGAAGGCTCTTCATTTTCTTGTGATGGCGCATACTCTACATGTCGTGTAGTAATCATTTCAATAAGTTCACGTGGTGTCTCATGACGACGAAGAATGACAATTACACCCTCTCCTGCTTCACTAATAGTCTTCATTGCATCTCTAAGCGGCCAACCAAGTTCTGTCCATTGAACCGAAAGCACATCGCTTAATGTGTCTTGTAAATGCACCCGCACTAATGGTGTACTACCAGGTTTGATTTCACCTTTAACCAATGCTAAATGCACAGTGCCATGCACGTGATCATCATAGGCAACTAACTTAAAGTCTCCGAAATCAGTTGGTACACTTTTTTCAACCAACCTCTCTATCGATACTTCGTTTTGTAATCGATAACTAATAAGGTCAGCAATGGTGGCCATTTTAATGTCGTGCTCTTTGCAAAACACTTCAAGGTCAGGACGTCTGGCCATACTGCCGTCTTCATTTAGAATTTCTACAATAACTGCGGCCGGTTCTGCACCCGCTAAGCGAGCTAAGTCGCAACCTGCTTCGGTATGACCTGCACGAGCTAATACTCCACCAGGTTGAGCCATTAATGGAAAGATGTGTCCTGGCTGCGTAATATCATTTGGATGAGCGTCTTTAGCGACCGCAGCTTGTACGGTAAGCGCTCTATCATGTGCTGAGATTCCAGTACTGATACCTTCTGCTGCCTCAATGGATAGCGTGAAGTTTGTTGTCTTATGCTCATCCGTATCACTTACCATTAAAGGCAAACGCAATTGCTTGCAGCGCTCACGTGATAAGGTCAGACAAATTAAACCTCTACCATAACGAGCCATAAAATTAATATCGCTGGCTTTAACATGTTCAGCCAACATGATGATATCGCCCTCGTTCTCTCGACGCTCATCATCCATGAGCACAATCATTTTGCCCTGCTTTAGATCTTCAATGACTGCAGGGATGTCTGAAATGGCATTATTTTGATTATTTGGCATTTTTACAATATTCATGCGTAACTCGATCTGCACAGTTGCAGAACTCTATGTGTGCAGCCTGTTCGGCCTATTTTGAAAGTTAGGAGACTAGCTATTTTTTAGTCAGCTAAGCCTGAATTGAGTATTTTCTCATATGTCAGCCCTTCAGTGGCAAAAGACTGCTGATTTGTAGTGCTTTTTGCACTAAAAAGGCGCTCTAAATAACGTGCAATAAGATCTACTTCTAGGTTAACCAGAGTACCCTGAGTCCATGTATGAATATTAGTCGCTGAGAAGGTATGAGGAATAATCATAATTTCGAACTCATGTTCCTTGACCTCATTAACAGTCAAGCTAATACCATCTAAGCACACACTTCCTTTTTTAGCTATATAGCGGGATAAGCTTTCTGGGGCTCGCAAACGAATATGCCAGGCATTAGCCACTTCAGATATGCTCAGGACCTTAGCGATTCCATCAACATGTCCACTGACCAAATGACCACCTAATGGAGTCTGTAATGTAAGCGACTTTTCAAAATTTAAGACGGCATTTAAGCCTAGTTTTCCCAGCGAAGTTAGAGCCAGTGTTTCTTTGGATGCATCAGCCACAAAAGAATTAGCCGTCCATTCAATTGCGGTCAAACATACACCATTGACCGCAATACTTGCGCCCATTTCTATGTTGGTCAAATCTAAATTATTTAAACTAAAAGTAAAGCGCGCATCACCACCACGCTCTTCCTTGGCTTGTAAATGTCCAGTTGATTCAATGAGTCCAGTAAACATAATAAAATTCAATAATTGTTTTCAAAAATGATAAGTAAGTAGAACGTCCTCAGCAATTTGCTGAACATTCTTAAGTTTTAAGGTTTTACGCTCTTGCATGGTCTTTAGCGCCGGCAGCTGGAAAATTCCAAAATTTGATTGACCAAGCAACAAAGGCGCCAGATAGATTCTCAGTTCATCAACCACACCAGCTGCTACACAGGCACCTTGAAAATCAGCCCCGGCCTCTAATAATAGGTTATTAATCTCGCGACGACCTAAGTCTTGCATCAAGGCTTTCAAATTGAAATGTTGGCCAATAAGTGGCAATGAAGCCACTTCTAAATTTTTATGCTCATAAAAATTTCGTCCAGTCTCTACTTTGTCTTCTTCTCTAACAAAAAGTATGGTATTTCCTGGTTGCTTGAATAATTTTGCTTGTGGTGAAACCTGCGAGTTAACATCTAGAATTACACGCAGCGGTTGCCTATCAAATAGAAGATCGCCATCTCTTGCGGTTAAGCGAGGATCATCAGCTAATACCGTATTCGCTGTACTGAGAATAGCCGACATTCTTGAACGATATTTGTGAGCATGTTCTCTCGATTCTTTGGATGAAATCCAATTACTATCACCATTTTCAATCGCACTTCTGCCATCTATACTCACGCCCATTTTTGCCGTCACAAAAGGTAAGCCCGTTTGCATGCGTTTCAGAAAGCCACGGTTTAATAGTTTTGCCTCTTCAGCAAATAAACCAACTTGAGTTTCTATTCCAGCTGCTTTCAGTTTTTCTATACTTTTGCCAGCAACCAATTCATTTGGATCCTTGCAAGCAATCACGACACGTTTTACTTTTGCTTGTATTAATGCATCTACACAGGGACCGGTTCGACCCTGATGAGCACATGGTTCTAATGTGACATAAACCTCAGCACCACCTGCCGCTGCTCCAGCTTCTTGCAAAGCCATGATTTCTGCATGTGCTTCGCCGACTCTTTGGGTAGCACCGGTACCAATAATTTGTCGATTTTTAACTAAAACACAACCAACATGCGGATTTGGATCAGCAATAACCGAGGCCTCATCAGCCTTTTGTAATGCTAAGCGCATATAGCCTTCTTGGTCCTGTGTAAAACCAGTCGACATTAGTTTTGCGATTTTGTTGAGTTAAGTTTATCAGCCAATAAAGACATCTGATGTTTACCTGTTGTCTCACGAGTTTCTTCTTGCAGTTTTTCAATCTCATCTCTGAAAGCTTCAACGTCTTTAAAACTCCGGTATACAGAGGCAAAGCGCACATAAGCTACTTGATCGAGTTCACGCAATTCATTCATAACCAATTCACCAACCTTGGCAGTAGGAACATCACGCTCACCGCTGGATAAAAGCGCTTTAATAATGCGGCTAACTGCGGCTTCAATTGCTTCAGATTTAACGGGTCGCTTCTCTAGGGCTCTAGTTAAACCTCTGCGTAATTTTGCCTCATCAAAAGGAACTCGAGTGTCATCATTTTTGATTAAATGTGGCATCACCAGTTCGGCGCTTTCAAAAGTTGTGAAGCGCTCAGAGCATTCTACACACTCACGTCTTCGGCGAATTTGGCTACCCTCTCCGGCTAAACGTGAGTCAACAACCTTGGTTTCAGGATGATCGCAAAAAGGGCAGCGCATGTTTTTTTACTTTACGACTTACTTATACACTGGGAATCGAGAACACAATTCAAGAACTTCGTTTTTAACTCGCTTAATAACATCCTGATTTTCAATATCATCAATAACATCAGCAATCCAATTAGCCACGATAGCCGTTTCTTTTTCTCCAAACCCACGAGTGGTAATTGCTGGTGTGCCTAAGCGTAGACCACTAGTCACAAAAGGAGAACGCGGGTCATTAGGTACTGAGTTTTTATTAACTGTAATATTAGCAGCACCTAAAGCGGCGTCTGCAGCCTTTCCAGTGATGTCTTTATCAATAAGGTCGAGAAGTAATAAATGATTTTCAGTACCATCAGAGACGATTTTATACCCGCGGTCTTGTAAAGTTTTAACCATAACCTTGGCATTATCAACAACACTCTGTTGATATTCTTTAAATTCAGGTTCAAGTGCTTCTTTGAAAGCCACCGCTTTTGCAGCTATCACGTGCATCAATGGTCCACCTTGAGTACCAGGAAAAATTAAAGAGTTAAATTTCTTAGTTAAATCTTCATTACCTTTGGCAAGAATTAAACCACCGCGTGGGCCGCGTAAAGTTTTGTGGGTGGTAGTGGTCACTACATGTGCGTGCGGAAGTGGATCGGGATAATGTCCAGTAGCTACAAGTCCAGCAACGTGGGCCATATCAACCCAAAGATAGGCTCCAACCGAATCGGCTATTTCGCGAAATCGTGCAAAATCTAATTTTAATGAATAAGCTGAAAAACCGGCAATAATCATTTTTGGCTTATGCTCTGTAGCTAATGCTTGAACTTCGTCATAGTCAATCGCACCATTCTCATCAATACCATAAGCTATGATATTGAACAATTTACCTGAAAAATTTGCTTTAGAGCCATGCGTCAAATGACCACCATGGTCTAAACTCATTCCCATCACAGTATCGCCTGGCTTAACCAATGCGTGATAGACAGCCGCATTGGCTTGTGACCCTGAATGTGGCTGTACATTTGCGTAATCTGCACCAAACAACTCTTTTGCACGTTCTATGGCCAGAGCTTCTGCTACATCTACATATTCACAACCACCGTAATAGCGCTTACCGGGATAGCCCTCAGCATATTTATTAGTTAAGGCAGAACCCTGAGCTTGCATTACTCTTGGGCTGGCATAATTCTCAGAAGCAATCAGTTCAATGTGCTCTTCCTGACGTACGGTTTCGGCTTGTATAGCAGCTTGTAACTCAGGATCAAAACTGGCGACGGTCATATCTTTGGAAAACATTGAAAAACTCCGAGAATAAGGGGTAAAAGTTGTATTAAATAAGGAAAATTGAAGACAGAATTGTACCTTAGACAGTTTGAAATTTGTGGATTCGGGTATGCAGAATACTAAGCTAATAAGACAATTTTATTTTTCTCACATTTAATAAAGCCTTAAGCCTGAGAACCAGAATAAAAATTATCCAATGAAAATGAGTCAAAAACCTCTCATCACAATCGAACTGCGCCTATTTATACATAATTTAAGGTTATAATCATTTTCACTTTTAATTTCTTGTATAACTTATGAAGATCGGAATACTCTCCCGAAGCTCACAACTCTACTCAACCAGCCGGATGCGGTCTGTCTGCGAAAAACGTGGACATCAGGTACAAATCATTAATCCTTTACGATGTTATATGAACGTCTCAAAGCGTCATCCGGAAATTCATTATCAAGGACGTGTTTTAGAAAATTTTGACGCCATCATTCCACGTATTGGAACCTCAATTACCTTTTATGGTACTGCTGTTGTCAGGCAATTCGAGATGATGGGCGTCTATTCTTTGAATAATGAAAAAAGTATCAATCGCTCTCGTAATAAATTGGTATCTATGCAACTTCTAGCTCAACATGGAATCCCCATGCCGCGAACAGGATTTGCTGATTCCCCAGGTGATACAGAAGATCTGCTTGATTTAGTTGGTGGCGTTCCAGTGGTTATCAAATTAACCGAAGGCACTCAGGGTATGGGAGTAGTTTTAGGTGAAACTAAAAAGGCTGCTGAAAGTGTGATTGAAGCCTTACGTGGTTTACAGGCCACTTTTTTAGTTCAAGAATATATTGAAGAAGCCAATGGTGCTGATATTCGTTGTTTTGTTGTTGGCAATCAAGTTGTAGCCTCAATGAAACGCCATGCAAAGGAAGGTGATTTTAGATCTAATCTACATCGTGGTGGTTATGCAGTTGCTGAAAGGATTTCAGCTGAAGAGAGAAAAATAGCGATTCAAGCTTCACAAATTTTAGGACTAGATGTTGCGGGTGTGGATTTGTTACGCTCTAAAAACGGGCCGTTGGTTTTAGAAGTAAATTCATCACCCGGCTTAGAGGGCATCGAAAAATCAACCGGTGTAGATGTTGCTAGCAAGATGATTGATTATCTAGAACAACAAGCCTCACTAAAATCCGAATCAAGATAAGGTAAAAATGGCACTTATAAAAAATACTGAATTCAACTTTAATGGCACTTTGATTCAAGCGGGTGAAAATGCAACTTTAGATTTAACCATTGGACAACTTTATACTCATACTCCAGTGAGTATGACTGTGCATGTATTCAACGGTAAGCATAAGGGACCAGTGATGTTTGTAGCAGCTGCTATCCATGGCGATGAGCTCAATGGCATTGAAATTATTCGCCGCTTAATGCGTTTACCTAGTTTAAAAAGGTTACGTGGTACATTAATCGCTATTCCAATAGTCAACGTTCTCAGCGTTGTGCATGGTTCACGTTATTTACCAGATCGTCGAGATTTAAATCGTTGTTTCCCTGGGACAAAAAAAGGGTCTTTAGGCTCACGTATGGCCCATATGTTTATGAGTAAAGTTGTTAGTTATTGTGACTATGGAATTGATTTACATACGGGTGCAATCCATCGTAGCAATTTCCCCCAAATACGTGCTGATATGAGCAATGAAAAAACTGAAAAATTAGCCATGGCTTTTGATTCTCCGGTAATAATTAATTCGGCTGTCAGTGGTGGGACACTGCGTGGCGCCTCAGCCAAAAAGAAAATCCCAGTGATCACCTATGAAGCGGGTGAGGCTTTGCGTTTTGATGAAATGGGAATACGTGGCGGTGTAAATGGCATCGTTAATGTTTTACGTAACCTTGGCATGTTACCTAAACTAAAGAACAAAAAAACTCATCCAGATACTATTGTTGCAGTCGAAAATCGATGGGTGCGTGCGCCTGAAAGCGGAATCTTTCATAGCAATTTAAAGCTTGGCTCTCATGTAAGCAAGGGCCAAGTTCTAGGAGTGATTTCAAGCCCTTATGAAAACACAGATACCGAAGTAAAAAGTGTTCACTCAGGTTTAATCATAGGCAAAACTAATCTACCCTTAGTACATGGCGGCGACGCTGTTTTACACATTGCAAGGGTAGAAAAGCCGCGATTAGCTTCAGCTAAGGTTAAATCCTTTACTAAAAAGCATTCCAGCCCCGGAATTACAAAACGGCGAAAATAAATTTATAATATTTCCGCAACTCACAACTCTTTAACTCACACTAAAGAATAAAACAACTATGGCTCAATACATCTACACCATGAACCGCGTTAGTAAAGTGGTTCCTCCTAAACAATTTATTTTACGAGATATCTCTCTTAGCTTTTTCCCTGGCGCTAAAATTGGTGTTCTCGGTCTTAATGGCTCAGGTAAATCTACACTCTTGCGTATCATGGCTGGCTTAGATTCAGAATTTGAAGGCGAAGCACGTCCACAGAAAGGCATAAACATAGGTTATTTACCGCAAGAACCTGAGTTAGATGAAAGCAAGGATGTACGTGGTAATGTAGAAGAAGGTGTAGGTGAAATTAAAGCACTGATGGATGAGTTTGATGCCATCAGCATGAAGTTTGGCGACGAGATGACAGACGACGAAATGAATGCCCTTTTAGCTCGTCAAGGTGAACTGCAAGATAAAATTGATGCTTGTAATGGTTGGGAAATTGACAGAACTTTAGATATTGCTGCCGATGCTCTACGTCTCCCACCTTGGGA
>CALHVH010000071.1 GCA_938039225.1 uncultured Gammaproteobacteria bacterium | reverse complement strand
AAAGGATAAGGATCATCTAAGCCCATGACTACCTGGCTTACCCCTTGATTTTCGACCAGTAATTTTAGTGATCCTGTGTCATGCACCAGTGTGTCAAAAAATATATTTTTATGCCCCACAGCTTCACGTGGGTGATGCTTGCCTTCAAATAAATCAGGTCGACCATCAAAGCCTTGAATACGACGACCCAAGTTAATTTGTGACAACTGACCACCATGAGCAAAACAAACCCTCATATTTGGATAGCGCTCTTGATAACCATTAAGAGAAAGGAAATGATAAGCGTCTGCACATTGAGCTAGCATCCAAATTAAATGAAAACGCCAACCAGTATTCTGTAATTTAATAAACTTATCACCGTCGTATGGATGGACTTCAACAGCCAAGTTGTATTTATTAGCAAGCTCAAAAATAGGCTCATTATCACTATCAAAAATACTTCTCCACTCACCAATGCTGTCCATAAAGTGGGTGGGCAAGCACAATAACTGCATGCCTCGCTCTTCCACACAACGCTCAATTTCCCATAAGGCACTGCGCACAAATCCTGGATGAACTACAAATCCACAAGTAAATTTACTTGGATGCTCATCCTGAATTTTTGCATTGAAATCGTTTTGAAAACGCAGAGCCTGTTTCATTTCCTCAACCCGCAATCCATTGCCATACAACTGAGACAAATTTAAAACTACTGCATGGTCTATATCAAAACGTTCCATCCACTCTAGTTTTTCATCCAGAAAGAAACTGGAATCCGTTACAGGTCTTTTCCAATCTTTTTGTGACATGAATTTCCGGTCATGGTCTACCCAAAAAATTCCTTTATCTCGCATGAAATCAGGAATTTCTTCTGGGTACGGTAACAAATGTGAATGGCCATTAATTCGCAATTTTCTTTTCATAAATTCACCTGACCTTTAACATTATTCATAAACTTTTAGTACGCCCACCATCTACTGGAAGATTGATCCCATTGATATAGGACGCAGCCTCGCTGGCCAAAAAAGTAACGGCATTCGCTACTTCTTCAGGTTCTGCGAAACGTTTTGCTGGAATGGTATTTTTCATGAGCTCACCAGCAGCAGACTCATCAATGGCTAATTTGGAAGCCTTACTTTTAATAATTGCAAATAAACGTTCAGTTGCAGTTGCCCCTGGCAAAACATTATTTACGGTAATACCAAACTGTCCCAATTCGTTTGCTAAGGTTTTACTCCAATTACCTACGGCTCCACGTATGGTATTGCTAACCCCTAACCCTTCAATAGGTTGTTTTACCGAAGTTGAAATAATATTAATAATGCGACCGAAAGCAAACTCTTTCATACCAGGAACCACTAGCTGTGCCAGTAAGTGATTACAAAGTAAATGCTGAGTAAAAGCCGCTTTGAACTCTTCTTGCTGTGCTTGGTAAACACTACCCGCCGGTGGCCCACCCGTATTATTAATTAAAATATGGAAATCAGAATTTTGTTTCAAATAATTTTCAACTTGGATCTGCAAATTTCCTGGATCACTAAAATCCGCCACAATATAATTATGCTTACCAAGAGGTGCTAGTTGTTTTTGCACTTGCTGTAAACTTTTCTCATTTCGAGCTAATAAAGTAATATTGGCACCTTCAGCCGCCAAAGATAATGCAATCGCTTGACCGATTCCTTGAGTACTACCACAGACTAAAGCATTCTTATTTTGTAAATTTAATTTCATATCAGTATTGTATACAAACGTTTTTGGTTTCGGTAAAAAAGCGTAAGGCCTCTAATCCACCTTCACGACCCATTCCTGAAGCCTTAAGCCCACCAAATGGTGTGCGTAAGTCACGTAACATCCAGGTATTTACCCAAATAATTCCAGCTTCTAACTCTTGAGTAAATTTCATTGTGCGTTTTAAATCATTGGTCCAAACACTGGCCGACAACCCATATTCGGTACTATTGGCGATTTGTAAAGCCTCCTCCTCAGTAGAGAATGGCATAAGTGTTACTACTGGACCAAAAATTTCTTCTTGATTCAGTTCACAATTAAGTGAATCTATTTCAATCACAGTTGGCTCTAAGTAATAACCTTTTTCATGATTCTCAATAGTTACTCGATTTCCGCCATATAAAAGCTTACCTTGACCTTGTTTAGCTAATTTAATATAGCTTAAAACTTTTTGCATATGGGCTTGCGAGACAAGCGCACCTAAATCAGCCTCTTGGTTTTCTGGATTAGAAACGACTAACTTACTGGTTCTGGCGATAAAATCCGTTTTAAATTTTTCATAAATACTTTGCTCAACCAAAATACGACTTCCGCAAAGACAGATTTGACCTTGATTAGCAAATGATGAACGCATAGTTGTATCCAGCATTTTTTCATAGTCGCAATCAGCAAAAATAATATTCGGATTTTTACCGCCCAATTCTAAGGAGACTTTTTTTAAATGTGATCCTGCAAGTTTTGCTATATGCCGACCTGTAGATGTGCCGCCCGTGAACGAGATAGCTTTTATTTCTGGATGTTCTATTAATGCTTGCCCGGTGGTTTGGCCTTCACCATGAACTATATTCAAAACTCCACCAGGCAAGCCCGCTTCTTGACAAATCTCGCCAAGCATATAGGCCGTCATTGGGGTTACTTCACTGGGCTTAGCAATAACACAATTACCTGCTGCTAGTGCCGGAGCAATTTTCCATGTAAATAAATACAAGGGCAGATTCCATGGTGAAATACAGGCAACCACTCCCAATGGTTTTCTCAATGTATAGTTAATCGCATTTTGCCCAACACTTTCATGGCTCTCAGAAGAAAACTGGGTAATCGCCTGGGCAAAAAAACGGAAATTACTGGCTGCTCTAGGAATATCTACCGTTCTAGCCAATTTAATTGGCTTGCCATTATCTTTACTTTCTGCTGCGGCAAATTGCTCAATATTCTGTTCAATTAAATCAGCAATTTTACTAAGAATCTTAGCGCGTTGATTTGTGTCGGTTTGCGACCACTGAGGAAATGCTTTATTTGCTGCTTGATAGGCAAAATCAATGTCGCTTTTATTTGAATTTGGTAATTGACTGTAAATTTCACCGTTTGCAGGTAAGACATTATCCAGCCATAAATTATCTTTAGGCTCATGAAATTGACCATCAATAAAGTTAAGTATTTTTATCATTATTAAAACTCAATCATGTTTTAATGAACTCGATTCAGGCTTAAGATTTAGAACCTACATAAGCAAGCACTTTTATTTCAACCACTAAATCTGGGTGCGGTAATTGATGTACTGCGACTGTGGTTCTAGCTGGACCCGTCTCTTTATCAAAAAACTCAGCGTAAGCTTGATTATAGGCGGCAAAGTCATTCATATTGACCAAAAACGAAGTCACATCCACTACATCGTTTAATGAAGAGCCTTCTATTTTAAGATTAGCATCAATCGCTCTCAAAACAGCTCTTGTCTGTTCTTTTGCATCAAGAAATTTTGTACCCATTTCATCAATTATCTTTACACCAGCAATTGTGTTATCACTCTGCCTTGCACTGGTGCCAGAAACAAATAGAAAATCACCCACGCGTTTTACGTGAGGATAAGCGCCTCTTGGGGTTACTACTTTTGATGTCATGATTATCTTATCCTGTTTATAGCTTTAAATCAGTATATCGTACTTTTTTCAGGAACTTGTTTGAGTGTATAAAAGTGATGACTGATAGCTTATTCTTGCCAAATACGCACATCATCAATCCATAGTTCGCGTTTTCCACCACCTGTTTGATAATCAACCCAGCCTATAACTACATTTTCAAACTTTGGAAAATGCCATAAGTCTTTTGCGTCGTGCCCTACACAGCCCTCACCTTTTTTGGACAGTGAAATTTCACTTAATAAATTATTATTAAGCCAAATTTTCATTGTGTCTGACTCTCCATCAAAAAACCAGCTTACCTTAAACCATGCTTTCTCTGGAATTTTTACCAAGGAATGTTTCCAACAATCACTGCTTATACCCACAGTGTCATAATTCGCCATGAGTTGTTTGTTGTGTTGTCCACCATAGCGAACTTCAGAGCGATAATTCTCTCCTTGTACTGGCCCTGAACTTTGAAGCATAGTCCAATGCACGCCATCTGGAGAAGCTTCTTTTACATACATATGCATGCTGCCGTAATATTGATTTTTCTCTACAGGGAAAATACGTTCAAGTTTCAAAAAAGCATGATTTTTATAGGACTCACCTGAAATAAAATGAGCAGACTGATTTCCGCTTACACTTCTCACATTATCAATAAGTACTGAACCTTGTCCTGTTTTTATCCATGGTGAATCAGGAACTGAACCCTTTGCATAAGACTCAAAATCATCTTCAAAAAGAATGTTTTTATTAACTGAATGATTTACACAGGCAATATTAAAAATCGCAAAAGACATCAATAAAATTATTATTAATTTAATTTTCACTACTTAAGATTCCTAAATTGTTTTGGAGACATCCCCGTCCATTTTCGAAAAGCGCGACTAAATGCACTTAGCTCAGAATAACACAACATATTGGCAATCATGGTAATGCTGATATCACTTTGCTTAAGCATACGAAATGCAATATCTTTACTCACTTTTTCATACAATTCAGTATAACTTGTATTCAATCTTAAGAGCATTCTATGCAGACTGCGTCTATGCATTCCTAACAGTCCCGCCACCTTATCAGCACTGCAACTCCCTGAACTTAATGCATGCTCTATAAGTTTTTCAATTTGGGCAATAGGATCTACACTGAACTGCATTTCCAATTGCTTTAAATACCGATCTACATGAGTTTGTAAGCTAGGGCTTGCATCTGCTATTTTGATAGCCAAATCACTTGCCTTAAAGATTATGGCACTTTGTTCCTGTTTAAAAAATACTGGCGCTTTTAATAATTGAGAAAATTGTTGATGTTTTTTTGGAGCATTATGAATGAATTGTATTTCTAAAGGTCGCCACTGCGGGCCACAAAGTGACGTTAACATCGAAATCCCGGCTCCCATGGCAAACTCACTGGTGTAGCGAATCGAGTCTAATTCAGCAGCATTTTGCACCACCAGACCCAGTGCAACATAGTCATCTTGTACTTGTAAATGCACAAAGGCATCTTGCATTTGATATGAGAAATAATGCTCTAATTCTGTCAGCGCCTCGCCTACAGTTTCTGCTTGTTGCATAACAAACCCAAGCACCCCTAATAAGGTGGGTAACTCTTGCTTAAGACCTAAACTTAAAGCCAAGCTGGATTCAGAGCATTGAGTTTCGGCTAAATCATAAAGCTTTTCTAAACTATTTAGCGCTAAGTAATCATTAGCACGATCATTCTCTAGTGCCCAGCTAGGAACACCTGCCTTATGCATAAGTTCTTGATAATTAAGACCATAGGAAGTCATAAGTTGGTCAAAACCAGAAAGTGAGGCCGCTCGAACTAAATGCATATGCCTAATCTAGTCCCGATTGTCACCAGATGTCAAGTCATATAAAGCACAGCGTATTAGAATAGGTTCAAATTAAAGAAAGGCCTTACTCTATGAAGACCATAAGTATACAAACACCTACTAAAGGACTTATTTCTTATACCGACCATAAACGATACCTGTGGTTATTGTCATTAACCTATCCAATATTCCCAATCAGCGCATTAGTTCTGCATTTTTATACGGGAAATACATTTTATTTGTGGTTACCAATCATTGGTTCTTATCTACTTGTTCCATTAGCCGACTGGATATTAGGAGAAGACACCGCTAACCCACCTGAAGAGCTTGTGCCAACTTTAGAAAAAGATAAATACTACCAACGTCTTTTGTATTTCACCGTTCCATTACACTTTATTACTTTTTTTGCTTGCGCCTATTGGATTGCTACTCAAAATTTAGATACGTTTGCCTACTTAGCTGTTGCCATTTCAGCCGGCATGACTGCTGGTCTTGGTATCAATACGGGGCATGAGTTAGGACACAAAAGTGATCCTTTCGGACGGTTTATGGCAAAGCTTGTATTAGCTGTTCCAGGTTACGGACATTTTTGCATTGAACACAATGCCGGACATCACGTGCATGTGGCCACACCAGAAGACCCGGCCTCTTCGAAAATGGGAGAAAGTATTTATAGATTCGCTCTACGCGAAATACCTGGCGGTTTCAAACGCGGCTGGAATTTGGAAAAACGTAGACTGAAAGCCCAAAACTTAAGTGTGTGGTCATGGAAGAATGATATTTTGCAATCGTATTTTCTTACTGCGGTAATGCAAATCGGTCTTATTATTTTACTCGGCTGGTTGATCGTACCATTTTTGATTTTGCATAATATTGTTGCTTGGTGGCAACTTACTAGTGCAAACTATATCGAACACTACGGCTTACTAAGAGAGAAAAAAGACAATGGACGTTATGCTCGTTGTGAACCTTATCACTCTTGGAACAGTAATCACATAGCCTCAAATTTATTACTGTTTCATTTAGAAAGACATTCAGATCATCATGCTCACCCAACAAGGCATTATCAATCACTACGGCATTTTGATGATTTACCAACACTGCCAAATGGTTATGCGGGAACCTATTTAATCGCTTACATCCCTTGGCTTTGGTATAAAGTCATGGATAAAAAGTTACTGCAACTGAATCATATTCAAGGTGATATGAGTAAAGTCAATGTGCTTGAAAGTAAGCGTGAAACCTTAGAAAAACGTTATGCAAATTTAATCACAAGTTAAACACTCAATACTTTCCCGCGGTTCAACCGCGGGGTCTAATAATAACTACGCTCTACAAAGCTCTAGCAATAATATATTTCATAATTTCACTACTACCACCATAGATACGCTGCACACGTGCGTCTGCATAGGCCTTAGCAACCGGGTATTCCCACATAAAGCCATAACCACCAAATAGCTGTAAACATTCATCAGCCACTTTGCATTGCAGTTCTGTAGTCAGTAATTTGCACTTTGAGGCCGTCACTGTATCTAGTTTGTCATTAATCAGAAGTTCTAAACACCTATCAGTGAACACGCGCGCTGAAGTGATTTCAGTGTCTAACTCAGCTAATTTAAACTGAGTATTCTGGAACGACATGATTGGCGTTCCAAAGGCTTTACGTTCACGAGTATATTCAACGGTTTGCTTAAGAATGGATTCAGCCGCACCAACTGCGCCCAGCGCTATAGACAAACGTTCTTGAGGAAGTTCTTGCATAAGATACGCAAAGCCCATGCCTTCTTGCCCTAATAAGTTTTCTTTAGGCACTCTTACATTATGAAAAAACAACTCAGAAGTGTCTTGAGCTTTCATGCCGAGTTTATCCAAATTCTTACCTTTATCAAAACCTTCCCTATCGGCTTCAACTAATAAAAGGCTGGTTCCTTTTGAGCCTTTACTTGGATCAGTTTTACAAACCACGATGACTAAATCGGCCATCTGACCATTGGTAATGAATATTTTTGATCCATTAATGACATAGTCATCACCATCTAAAAGCGCCGTAGTTTTTACACTTTGTAGATCCGAGCCTGTGCCTGGTTCAGTCATAGCAATGGCAGTAATAATTTCACCACTGATGCATTTTGGTAAGTATTTGTGCTTTTGTTCTTCGGTGCCGTAGTTATAAATATAAGGTACAGCAATATCGCTGTGCAAACCCCAGCCGATGCCTGTGCAGCCAGCTGCCCAAGCTTCTTCAGCAATTATGGCGTTGTAACGAAAATCAACACCTAAGCCTCCATACTCCTCGGGAACTGTTGGGCACAAGAAGCCTTGTTCGCCACCCTTTAACCAAACATCACGTGACACTTGACCGTCTTTTTCCCATTGATCATGAAAGGGAATCGCTTCCTTTTCTAAAAATTTACGGATGCTATCACGCACCATTTCATGCTCTTCTTCAAAAACTGTTCTTGGAATCATAATAAAAACCCATAAATTATCTAGTTAATGGAAAGTATAAGGTTTATAAACAAATTTATCTGTCTTGAAGTTTACTGTTTAAATAAAAAAACACCTAAAGCGTAAGCTAAAGGCGTTTGTTTCTTGATGCTTTTTAAATTTAACTAGAAACGGTATTTAAAATCTACGCCCCAAGTTCGTGGCGTTCCAGTCACACAACGTTGCGGCTGTGTTGCTGTGGCCACGTTAACACCATTTAATTGAGCAGCAAATGGTTGAGCAAACACACTAAGGCAGTATCCTTCATCTGTTAGGTTTTTTCCCCAGACTCCAACTTCCCAAGTATCGTTGGCTGAACGCAAGCCGGCTCGTGCATTAAATAAAGAATAAGAATCAATTTCAGTTTGAGGGTTTAAATTTGTATTTGCCCCAGCATTCTGTTCACCTGTATTTTGCACCTCGCCTCGAATATAGTATTGCGAACCACCAAATACATTAATATCATCTGACCAATCAGCAACTAATGAATACTGAAATTTAGGTGAAAAATGCGCACGTTTACCAGTCAAGTCCTGTAGCCCCCCTCCTGGTAATGGAGAACCATTTTGATAATCTAAAAACTTAGAGTCTAAATAGGAGAATCCTCCAATCAGATCCAGTCTATCCGAAGCAGACCAATTCATATCAGCTTCGATACCTTGTTGACGTAACTCACCTACATTACGAGTAATAAATGAAATCCCATCAAAAGCACGATCTTGGAAACCTTCGATATTCATTCTAAAAGCCGTCACATTGAGTAACATTGCACCGTCAAGTACAGTGCTTTTCATACCAACTTCATAGTTAGTAGTTTCTTCCGGGCCA
>CALHVH010000070.1 GCA_938039225.1 uncultured Gammaproteobacteria bacterium | reverse complement strand
GCGTGAAACTCCATGACTGTCTTGCAGAATGAACTCACTGGCATCAACTAATACCCAACCATCACCTGAATCAACAATTGGAAAAGCCCATAAAATAGCGGAGGCAAAGGCTTCGGCTACCGAATCCGCTTCATTCTTATTATCCGATACAGCTCTATAAGCAGTATTTTTTTCGACTAAATGTAATTTGTTGCCAACCCGTCTAAATTGAACTAATCGAGTTGCATGGAGTTGTCCTCGATCTAATCCAATATCATTTGAACCCAAACCTTGAGGCAAGCTGGTTTGGTAAATAAACTCTTGTCCAATATTATCAACGCGTAAATAGAACTTATCCTTTTCAGAATCGTAGAGTTGTCCGATAAAACCCTCATTTAAGGTGTATTTGGAGCTTAAGTCATTAAGAGTTGGAGATTCAGCATGAAGGCTTGAAATATTAAGGAAGGCTAATAAAACTGTAAATAAAACAAGGACTTTTTTCATTGAATCTCAACCTTTTAATAGGCAATTTTGGAATTTATAGAGCATACCACTTGTTTGGCTTTCAAACAGGATTCTGAGACCAAATATTCTAATTGGCACTCGTACGTCTCTTATATACAAACCACCCATATAAACTTAATAAAACGGGAGAAGCCAAAACAGAAAAGTAAGTTATCAAAACTAAAACACTATAGGCACCATCATTTGCTGACCTCTCATGATCCTCAAGTCCTGCCATTACTCTGAAAACCACATGCTCAAGGTTTAAAGCCGCTAATACAGCAACTATTAAAGTTAGTGGCAAAAGCGTAGCAACCAATACACAAAGTCCTGACAAACCAGCAGCGTTTTTGAGAAATTTCAATAGCAAAGCTACACGCCATGTAGCAACAACAGCTAGAAACCACACATTAGCAAGTTGAGCTAACTCAAGAGACATAAATCGCTCTACTGGTATGGCATATAAAATTGCTGGCGGTGAAGTAAGCGAGACAAAAAGCAGTACGTTTTTATAGCTCCAATTATTAGGCTTCAACGGCATTATTATTAACCACAAAATGAGTGCCAATATAAAAATATACGCAACTGAACCTAGACCTAGATACTGCCATAAATCAGCTTTGGGATTGTCCCAGTATCTACCAACGCCACATAACCATGAAAAACCAATACCAAACGCCAAATACCAATTAAAGATGGATGTGTCCATTTTAAACGAGCGAAACGTTAGTAGCCTTATCTCATCTGAAATTATTCTTTTTAGATTTTGGATAACTTTAATTTCCTTTATGCCCTATTATGGCAAGCCCTTGAGTGTTAACTAGTTTCAATTTGAATTATTTATTCTTTATTAATTAGAAATTTATAACTGAGTGATAACAAACCTACTTCAACTACTCCAATAATTAACCAAAGCGTAGTATAAAATACGATAGACAATATCGAATCAAAAGCAGGCAATAAATTAAATATGGTATCAAAAAGAATGGGCAAAAATCCAATCAATAAAGTTAGCCTCCAGCCATTACCTTCAGTAAGTTCCCATGACCAGCTAAGGCTTTTACCATGAATATCTATTGCTGAGGATGGTAAAACGAGTGACCACCTCGATATAATATATATAAGAGGTATATTAATTAATGCACCTATAATATTTAGTATTGTTCTATTGTAAAAAAAACTCTCCAGAAAAGTTGACATAATCGGGATAACTATGAACATAATTGGAAAAGCAATTATGGCAGCACACAATCCTATATATATCCACCAACCAATATACTTGAACTCATTACCGGTCCAATTTATCAAACCAGACTTCTCTACAACTGATTCACCTAATAAAAATATCCGGTGACAACCAATTATCGCAATTACAAGACAAAGAAAAAATGCAATGCCAAGAGATAAAGAGATTGCAAAATGAGTAACATTCCCATCAAGGCTTGGAGAAAATGGGTTATTAAATGCGAAAAGGACCCAGGTAATAATTAGTGGTAAACCTACTTTCAGTAGTAATCGATAGTGTTTATAAGGTAGAGATAGTGCATCTAAAAAAATAACACCAATCGGGAGTTTATTATTCATATTTGAAAGTCTCGTTTATATTTATTTTATTGAAACAGATAAAGTGATTGCAACTTTACAAAACATATCACTTGTGAAATATAGAAACTGGGCTTTAGTACTTATTACTTTATTCATCAGCATAACTCAAATCAGCATGCTAAACCGTCCATATAGTCAATACCAGTTGTACAAATCGAAACATAAAATGACTGAATAATAAGCCTATAAACATAATTGGGATTTTTAACAAGGCCAACCACCATGAGTGCCCATACATTTTTCTAATAGCCAAGAATAAATAAATCGCTATGCCCGTATGCATCATAGGACCAAAAATAAGGAATGGATTCATTTTAAATTCAAAAATACTCTGGATGAGATAAACCATAGCCGTAGAAAACCAATAGCTTATTAACATCCAAAGCAATAACCAACCATAAAAATTGAGAGCAAAAACAAAGTGGTCACTTAAAGCATATTTTTTATTT
>CALHVH010000069.1 GCA_938039225.1 uncultured Gammaproteobacteria bacterium | reverse complement strand
TTTTAAAAAATGTTGCAAAATGTCGTAAGATAAGGCGTCTTGACCAGTATATTTTTCACGTGGATATTTTTCTAAAGTTGCATAAGCCTTTTTTAACAAAGCTAATTGTTTTTCATTGGCAGCAAGTGAATTGTCATCAAGCTGATCTTTTTTGAAGTCCATACCAATGCTAGTTAATAACATTGGGCTGTCCCAAGCAAATTGAGCGAAAAGTTTGGTATAAAAATGATTAATAGAAAACGGTTTAAACCACAGTAAATTTATAATAAATACGGCACCTAACAAAAGTGTGAGCAGAGAGAAGCGTTTAATAAATTTTTTCATAATTGGTATTACCACTATTTCTAGAGCTAACTCGAATGGTTAAAAAGGAGATTTAATTATAGGTTTAAACAGCGCAGTTAACATAATAAAAATTTTCTTTAGGATAAAATAATGCAAAAAAGGACGAAAATTGCCTTGAATCAAAGGGGAAATAGTAGATTTTGTGCCTAGTTTTCTAGCAAACATTTTTAGTCGCCTAGTAAGCACTGCAAAAATTAAAAATTTATGCTATAAATTCACACTTGTTCTCGCTCAGCATAAAGATTCTTAGAAATCTATGAGAGCACATGTAAACTATATAAAAAAATAAAACTTAAGTGGAGCAACCTAAAATGGCAGGAAAATTTGAGCTGAAAAAATCAGCCAACGGACAATTCTATTTCAATCTTAAATCTTCGAACGGGCAAATTATTTTAGCCAGTGAGATGTACAAAGCAAAAGCTAGCGCATTAAACGGAATTGAATCAATCCGAAAAAATTGTAAAGATAAATCTTGTTATGTTCGCAAGCAGTCAACAAATGGAAAGCCTTATTTTGTTTTACGTGCCCGCAATCATCAAGTTATTGGTAAGAGTCAAATGTATAACTCACCAAAAGCTATGGAAAATGGCATAGCTTCAGTTGTAACTAATGCGCTAAAAGCGACCATAGCTGAAAAATAAACCAGAAGTATCTATATTCATTAAGGCGTACCTTGGTACGCCTTTTTTGTTTAAACGTATAAGCATTATTGAAAAACATAGAGATAAATTTTATGCAGATGATTAGACAAGCCTTACAGATTATGGTGTTGGTTTTAATCCTTACTGGATGTACGGGTATTCCAAAGGGCTTACAGCCTGTCTCAGACTTCAATACAGAGCAATTTTTAGGAACATGGTACGAAGTAGCGCGTCTAGACCATAAGTTTGAACGAGGAATGAGTCATGTGCAGGCCACTTATTCAAAAAGAGACAAAGGCGGAATCACAGTCGTAAATAAAGGGTATGTTCAAGCTGATAATGAATGGAAAAGTGTTGAAGGTAAGGCTTTTCTTAATGGGGAACCAAATCAGGGTCGTCTAAAAGTTAGTTTTTTTGGTCCATTTTATGGCGGCTATAACGTACTGGTTTTAGATAGTAATTACCAGTATGCCTTAGTTGCTGGCTACAACAGAGACAGTCTCTGGATATTATCGCGTACAAAAGTGCTGGATGAAGAAATTTTTCGTTCACTTGTGTCTCAAGCTAAAAAATGGGGATTTGATACAACTGAATTAATTAAAGTTGAGCAAGGCGACATACCCAAGAATTAGATTGGCTCTATAATTTATGCATGCAATGCGTAGATTCAATAATCAAAACCCAAGATGGGTTTCCACTGTCTGTAAGGCAATTTATTCCAGAAAATGCAAAAGCTCATTTAGTGATAGCGGCTGGACTTGGTATACCCAAACATTTCTATAGGCATATTGCACAGTTTGCTGCGGCTAAAGAATATTTGGTTACGACATTTGATTATCGTGGAATAAATGATTCTCAAGATGCAAATTTTAATGGTAGGGAACATAAGTTTTCAGACTGGGGACAGCGAGATTTGCATGCGGTATTTAAACACTTAAATACAAATTCTTCACTACCCCTTTGTTATCTGGCTCATAGTGCAGGTGGACAGATTTTAGGGATGACGCCTTTTTGTAAAAATGTTGTTGCAGCCAGTTTTATTGCCAGTGTGCTACCAGACCCAAAGAATTATCCAAGCGTAGTTGATCGAATGGGTATGAAATTTTTATGGTGGATTTTATTACCGGTTTTGTCACTATTTGGTGATATGGTACCAGCCAGCAAGGTGGGTTTGTCTACCATTGATGTACCCACTGGGGTTGTACGAGAGTGGGCATCGTGGGGACGAGCGAAACGTTATCTATTTGACTCCAAGTTTAATTATGACTTGAGTTTATACCCTACTTTCACTTCGCCGCTAAGAGTAATGGCCATTACAGACGACAAATTAGCCACGCCGGCCAGTTGCTTTGATTTAGCCAGTGAATACCTAAACGCACAGACAGAAAAACATATAGTAGATCCTGCAGACAATAATCTTAAGCTGGGTCACTTTGGCTTTTTTAGAGAAAAAGCCAGGGTCTATTGGGACGAACTGTTTGATTGGTATGATGAACAATTGGCGCGCTTAGAATAAATTGTTCTTTGTGTGTAATTCTGAAAGGTTACCACCATGGAAGCTAGAGCACTACAGGAGTAGATCTCGAATTCAGGATTCACTACTGATAGCTTACACTGTCATAGCGAGCCGTAGGCGCGGTAGTCTAGTACAAAGTGTTAGATTGCCACGTCGCATTAATGCTCCTCGCAATGACAAATTTTAGTTAACCTTGAGTCGAATATGAAAAAAGAGAATAAAAACTACCACATGTCTGCTGACGAGTTTCGTAAGCAGGGTCATGCCATGGTTGATTGGATAGCAGAGTATTGGTCGCGAGTTGAGGAGATGCCAGTTTTATCTCAAGCTGAGCCAAATGAATTGTTTAACGCTCTACCTAACAGTGCTCCCGAACAAAGCGAAGATTTTACAAAAATCATGCAAGATGTGGAAAAGCACATCATGCCGGGTATCACGCATTGGCAGTCTCCTAATTTCTTTGCCTACTTCCCTACGGGTGCTTCAGGACCATCTATTTTGGGTGAAATGATGTCCGCTGGCTTGGGTGTGCAAGGTATGTTGTGGTCAACCAGCCCAGCTTGTACCGAGCTAGAAATGAAAATGATGGATTGGTTAGTTCATCTTCTTGGTCTACCTGAACATTATTTATTAGAGAATGCAGGTGGTGGTACCTTACAAGACTCAGCATCTAGTGCCTGCTTAGTGGCTTTGCTTTCTGCACGTGAAAAGATATCAAACTTAAGTTTAAATAAGTTAGGCGGAAATACCGTTAGCGATAAAAAACTAGTAGCTTATATTTCTACTCAAACGCATTCGTCTTTAGAAAAAGCCATGATGATTTCTGGTTTGGTTACTCAAAATTTAAGAAAGATTACTGTAGATACTTCCTACGCAATGAAAGTCGATAGATTGAAAGAACAAATCGCACAAGACAAAGCCGATGGGTACCTACCTTTCTTTGTGTGTGCAACCATTGGAACCACATCATCAAATGGTATGGATAATCTCATAGAGATAGGTGAGATTGCAAAGACGGAAAATCTTTGGATGCATGTGGATGCGGCTATGTCAGTAACAGCAGCCGTATGTCCTGAGTTTAGAGACATGCATACAGGTTTAGATTTGGCTGATAGTTATAACTTTAATCCGCATAAATGGTTATTCACTAATTTTGATTGCAGTGCTCTTTTTGTAAAAGACAAATCAGACATAATTAATAGTTTAAGTATCTTGCCTGAATATTTAAAAAACGCTGCGACTGAATCGGGGGCGGTGATTGATTATAGAGATTGGCAGATTCCATTAGGCAGACGTTTTCGTGCATTAAAACTATGGTTCACCCTGCGTCATTACGGTGTTGAAGGCTTGCGTCATCATATACGTGAACATATTGCTCTTGCCCAAGAATTTGCTTCTTGGGTACATGCATCCAGTGATTTTGAAATTGTGGCTCCACACCCATTAAATCTTGTATGTTTTAAACATACAGCTGGTGATGTCGTGAATGAAGCTTTGGTGAAGAAGCTTAATACTAGTGGTGATTTGTATTTAACACATACTAAGTTGAATGGTGAGTATGTTATTCGACTCTGTGTTGGTCAGGCGAATACCACAAGAGAACATGTTGAAAAGGCGTGGGAGTTGATTCAAGCCTCGTTATAAGAATTAATAATTGATATTCACAGAAGTGACTGTGGCTTTAATACATTGAGCATAAACTATGGAGTTCCAAAAAGAGGACAAAAGTATTATGCAAATACCTGAAAACTTCAAACCGCTTTTTCGTACTAGCCCATTCTTAGATTTAATCGGCCCAATTTATCAATCGGGTGACATGGGTAGTTTAACCATTGCCTTAAGAGTTGAGGAAAAACATTGTAATGCCCGACAAGGACTGCATTGTGGAGTGATGAGTACTTTGGCTGATATTGCCTTAGGCTATAACACGGCTTTTGCAGGCGATAAACCAATACCTATGTCTACAGCTAACTTAAGCATTGATTATGCTGGCGGAGCGAAGTTAGGTGATTGGTTAACTATTCGCAGCGATGTTCAAAAGGTTGGAAGAAGTTTAGCCTTTGCGAATTGTTATTTTAGTGTGGGCGATAAAAGAATTGCCAGAGCGAGTGCGGTGTTTAGTGTGATGCAAGGCAAATAAAAAAGCCCTAGAAATTTTTGATGTCATTGC
>CALHVH010000068.1 GCA_938039225.1 uncultured Gammaproteobacteria bacterium | reverse complement strand
CTCAGAAATTGCATCAAAACGTTTCTGAATTTTGGTTTGAAAGTCATTCACTAATCTCAATAAGAATAATTTTTCATCACCCTTAATTTTTGACTTAGCGTATAGCTTTGTGTACTTGTTTGCCTGTTTTTGATATACCTTTTGATCAATCAAAGATAGACGCTGAGTAAAATAATCTTTTATATCACGCATGTCTATTGATTTTCCAAAGTGTTAAAAGTGCTTTCTAGCAATCTACGCTCTCTGGTTTTTCTGAAACGGTATTCGCCAGGTCTATAATCTTCTAAGTAATTACCACGATGATAAAGCCAGGTAAAGTTAATCGCGTAAGCACTGGTATCAGCTGAAAAATTATTAAAATATGATAAACCCAGTTTAAAAGCACCATCCTGACTAGGCCTTAATAACCAATCCGCTGACAGCCTAAAACGATTACTCGCCTCGGCGTCTTCTCTATCATCATCCGAGAAAAAATTACGATTTACTATACTGGCCTCTAAGGAAGCTGTGTCGTAAAGTTGTCTATATCCAAAACTGGCTTGCAAATAATCGATACTGATTGGATTTTCGTTGGTTTGTAATTTTGCATCTGCATAAAACTGTGTATCCAAATAGGCATCATAAGTCCATCGCTGACTAGCACTGAGACCGAACTTATGGTCTTGTTTATAGAGACTCCAGATACTGCTTTGCACTTGATTAAAATTATCAATATCTAAATCATCACCAAAACTATCACGATAAAAACCTGCAACACGTGTAGTAAACCTATGATTGTATTTATAGTTGATATTGTAGGCAGCACTTAGACCGGCACTAAAGGCGTTTAGATCAATACTCTCGCCGGAAAATAGCCAATCATTCACATAGGCCGAATATTCAAAAGGAGAGTTTTTAGGTAACCAATCGAGTCGGGCTTGAGCATATAAGGCATTAAAATTTGTGCCTGTACGCACTTTTGCATCACCACTCCAGTAGTAATCTCTGTCTGGAGAAAAATAGCGATACTGTGCTTGGATATCGGTAAACTGACTTGATGTGGAATTTTCACTGTCCTGATCTTCGTCTAAACTTCTACCATGTATTAGTGACAAATCATAAGACGATTTTTTACTGTTATAAATCTCTCCACCAACATCCGCCAGTTTTTCTTGTCGACTGAGTGAAGTACTCAGCGCATAATTTCTGTATGGATTACTAGGAATTGATCGAGTCTGACTCGACTCCTTAAATTGTGCAATTTTAGTTCTGGATTCAGAAAAACTTGGCTTAAGACTAAAAAACCTATAATAAGTCTCTTCGGCCGTTGAATTAAATGACAAAACCTCCTGCTCTCTAGGAACTTGTCGTTCTTCAATTTTTCTTGGGCCGTTAAGTTCTTGAGTGACAATTTTTAATCGTTGTGGTCCATTAATGGCAAGCATTATTGGCGTATCTGGAGTGGCTACAAAATACTCCTTACTTTGTTTAATCAACTCAGCGTCAGCATGAAAAATTGAAATAAATTCACTGGCTGAATCTTCTGCTAACCAAAACTTAAGATCACTCTGATTATTAGTTAAGGTAAATACTTTATTATGCGAACTGTCTGATAGTTCAAACGACTGAATAGGTTCATCATCAATTTGATAATTGATCGTAATCGCTTGTAAAAAAACTTGATTCTGCGATATGCGTTTAAATTCAAAACTGTTCACTTTGTTATCTTGATCGAATTTAAAACCTTGTATTTTACGCCCAGTGATAAATAAACTAGGCAATTCACTTGCAATGAAATTATCTTTCAATGCATTAAGATACACATTATCTTCTTGCAGATACTGGCTATCTAGACTTATGCGACCATCACTTTGTCGTACAGTATTGAGTAATTGCCATTCAAAACGGTCAAATACATCAGCCCTAAAAACACTCAAATCTAGATTTGGGTAACGGTCAATATAATCAAGCAAGGTAAGCGCAGCCGATGTCTCACCTGACAGCATATTTGAATGTAAGGTTTCAACACAGGCTTCTGAATACTCTTTATTATAAGCACAGGCATTGCCCAAACTAGTCGCAATCGATAAAGAGCTTGATGAATCTAATGCCTTTTGCAGCCAATTGTTGTTATTTGCAGTATCTAATGCACTTTTTTGCACTTGCTGATCAATCCACGCTTGGCGTTGATTTAGATCTATATCAACAGCTTGAAACGTTTTAACTGGACTCTGCACTAATTTTCGTAGTCGCTTGCAAGAACTTTTTAAATAACCAATGGTGCGATTTTTATTGGCATCCTTACGATTGTATAAAATTGCATTTTCTCGTACGAATTCGGCATCAACCGTTTCTTCGAATCCAAGATTCAGACCTAATAAGTTACGTTTATTTTCAACATACACATAGGCTGATCCAGCTTGTGTAGTCAATTCATATTCTTGAACACCCACTGGTATCTGTAAATCCACTTCACCAAAGCTACCCACTAATGAGCTACTAGCATTAAGCCAACTATTTGCTGGCACACTACGGAAAGAGACCTGATTGTCCGAATGTCTTGTTTTAAGTTTGAGTTTAAAATTACTGCTTACGTAGCGCTTATCAGCAAACTCATTCGCAACTCGTAAGCGTAAGCTTAATGGGCCTTTAACCGTTAAACTAGCCGAATTTTTATTATCTATGTAAGCAATCTGTTTATTAGAAAGCGTTGCAACACTCTGAATTAATTGTGAGTTTTTATAATTTAATAAAAATCTATCTTCATTTACCCAACTGTATCCAAGAGAATCAATAAAGGCTAACTCCGCATCACCAAGGTGCTGTTCTAAAGCGGTAAGTTGGTAGAGTTTTAAATTTTGCCAAATAATGGAATTCTCAGACAATTCGTGCAAATCTTCAAACAATCCCCACTGTCTTAAATAGAATAAGGAGGCTAGAATATTATCAACATTAACAACATCAGGGTTTAAGCTACTATAAAAAATAGCCTTTCTATGACTATCTAGATGTTGATGCATCTCTGTAATTGTGTTTAGTACATAGGCGTCTGAGTGACGTATTAATAATATATGAGCCAAATCCAAAACCTGACGATAACGCTCTGATTGTAAGGCAAGCTTAGTGAATTCCCTAAAGGCATATTCGCGAATAGTGCGTTTTTTAGCATAATGCGCATGGGCTAAAAGTGTATCTCGACGTAAGCGATTTTGTCGTTTAGAATTTAACTTTGCATTAAGGCTTTTTAACTCCTCCAGTTCGAAGAGTTTTATTTGAGTATTTGCTTGCTCGGGAAGTTTGATATCGGCATTGTATATTTCTCGATAATAAGGCGTCCACGCTTGAAGGTTTTGACTGGAATCTAGACTTAGGTCTGTTAGTGAGTCAAAAATACTATTTAGATTGTTTTCTGTATCTTGGTGATTCTGTAAATTTTTATAGTATTGATAACTTTGCACAAATTCAGTTAATTTATTTACACCTTGTTTATTGAGTAAAGCGTCTTTTATGGGCCCATACTCAAAACTTCGATAAAAGCTACGTTGTGGGTAAGCGATGGATACCCAAACATCACTATCATTACTTTTAACACTAAAGGATTTAGCATTAACAGGAATATCGATTAAGCCAGTTACCGTGTTTAGAAATGGAGCCACTGGCTTTTTGCTGGCAAACTCGCTTGAGAGTGTGGCTAATTCGCCAAATTGATTTTGATTTAAGATGGTTAGACCAACATCAACTACATTTAATTTTTTTGCTAATTGAGTAAAGCTACTTTCAATGGCAAGATTCACCTCTTCACCCGTATCAAATAATAAGGTCAGCTTAGAACTTTCAGGGTTTGTATTTGCCACCGCAATTCGTAGCTTATTCTCAAAAGTTTCTGACGCTAATTCATATTCAAGTTGACCAATCTTACCAAATGGATAGAAATAGCCAGTAGAGATTTTTTTAGTGATGGCATCGGTTAAATTTTCATTTAGGTAAAACTCTGCATTTCTGTTACTTGGCAATTCAGGATCAGAATAAATTGAGTAATACGCATAGAGCATTTTTTGCTCTTGCAAGCTAACAGGATGTAAAGGCTTAAAGAATGAATGTTTTGCTCTCAGCAATGAAAGTATTTGCTTATTATCATCACGACCAATTAGTTTACTTAAGGCTTCTTGATAAATATTTTGATCAATAAATGTATTAAAGTTATTAACAATTTCATTGGCATAATTTTGTTGCTCGATATTTTCTTCTAAACGTGGAGCAAGCGTATTCCGGCGATCTAACAGTACTTGTTTATCACTGAGTAAGTAAAATTCAGCTTGAACGGGTTGCGTACTACTGAATGTATAACGCCCTGCTTTTTCAATAGTAATTAAGGTATCTTTACGCTGACCCAGTTGATGCAAACATCTGGCTTGGTATAAACGCTGTACCTCGGGTCGGGTTGTGTAGTTTCGAATATTTTTTTGCTCTGCATCTTGCCAAGCAACTTGATATAAAACGTCAAACTGACTATCAATTTGCTCATAATCAATTTGATGCCTAAACAGCAAGACTCCAGGTTGATTTAAATCCAAAGTATATGTGGAATCATCATCAATAAATACTTTTTCAACTCGGTCACTATTATTACTCAAGGTAAAGCTAGTAGCATCGGCACCAGTAGCTCGATACTTTTTATTTAAGGGGTATAAGAAATCAATAGCTGAATAATAGTCTGACTCAGCCGTATAAGCGGTGAAATCAGTGGATCTTGAGAATTTTAATCTTAGCCATACCAAACCAGTATTATTATTTCTAAAAACAAAATGGTCGCCAGCGGTTTTGTGAACATCCACCTCTTGGAATAAACCAGAGCCATTACTGACAGAAAATGTCGGTTCATTGTTAGCAATAATTTTTACTAAATTTTGCCCACGTACTGGAACAATCGCGATTGATTCCTCAACATTGCTTCTGCGTATTAAAAAATCTTCTTGATTGAGTTTTTTCCAATGTAATTGAACGCTGTTATCTTCAATCGTTTGAGTAGCTGATTCGCTCACCTCTTGTGCAAGGGTGCTTGAAACTGGCGTATTAATTACAAAAAACAATACCGCATAAAAAGCCATCTTAACTAAGGAGTGCATTTAAGTCTCCTTGCAAAAAACAGCGACCAAACTTAAGCAATTCAGTATTATTCAATAATGACTTACGTTGCGTTAAGCTCAACTCAATATGAATAAAATGCTGATCAAAGCCTTTTTCTTGAAGTCTTAATACTAGCCTATTCTCGGTTGCTCCTAATTCATAGATATTCTTGCCAAACAAATAAACCTGCTCGAAATTATTGTCTAGACATTGATAAATTGAATTTGCTAACAAGTTGGAATCTTTATCTCCTGAACTAATTATAATATTTGCCGCTTTTGCAGCTCGAGACTTGCGTTTCTCTTGAGAAAATCCATGTATCTGTATCACAGCTGCAAGTTCACCTTGGCTTATAAGATTTGCCGCAACAGAATTACTAAGCGACTCTTGAACAGAAGAATCCAATACGTGTCGTTGAACGCTGGAGATTGAGGCATATTTGGCTGCACTAGGGTTTTGCATTAGTAATTTAACAATTTCTCCAGTGTATAAATCATCGTGTGCATGTGTTGCTTGCACTAAATAGTTATGTGCATTACTTTTTGTCAAAAAATAACCCTGAGATGGCAAATTACGAGGTATAAAACAATCAATTTCATTCGAAAGACTTTGATGGTGATAATTACTTGAACCAGTATTATCTTGTAACTCTGCTATTGTTTCTGTTACCTGAGTCTCATTATAGAGTTCATAACTCTTCAATTTGAGGCTTTTACCACAGTCCATACTGTGTAGAAAGCTGTCTTTACTTTGCAAACTAATCCACCACCATACAAACATGATGAGTATGAGAAATATCAAAGATATTCCTAAACGTAATTTAGTTTTGTAATTCATCGTTAAAGATTATACTTTGTGTACCCTTTTCATAGTATGTTTTACCTACATCTAGATACACTTGAAAATCACCAGGAGTTTCTATATGTAATTCATACCAACCGGCGTTTAAGTCTTCATACAAAGGTAAAAATTGCGGCGTGTATAGAAAGCAAGCAATACCGCATTCGGAATTACGTAACATATCTTTACTCAATTCTTCATCAAAATTATCAAAAATAAAACGACGTGTTGCTGAGGTTTTTTGTGGTTGAATCAAACGCCCATTTTTATATAAGCTAGTTTTAACTTCAAAACCAGCCTTCTTACTGGCCAGTAAGTTAATTGATAAATTTTCAAATACATTTTGACGTTTATAAAATTTGTACTTTGTCACGCGCTTAGCTTTAAAGAATTGACGCTTGACCAATAAGGTTTGCCCTACGCTGGTATGATTTATATAAAATGCTTTATTGCTGAGTCTAGGTACTGTCAAAGTATAACTACGATTCGCAACGACTTTGGGTAAGAGATATTCTTGCACGGGCTCAGAATTGTCTAACTCAAGCGCTTTATCAGCAAAATTAATCTCAATCTGTGCACTAGCAGACTTACCACTATGAACTAGTAATGTTGGTCTAATGGATACTTTTGAAGTTTTTTTATCGTTAAACTTAAGCCTATACTCTCTACCCGCTTGTAGTTTTCGAAAATTAACCGCACTGTTTCCACTGTATACAGTGCTTTTATTTTGATAAAAAACTTCTTTAAAGCGTCTAATCTCTTGCGGCCTCAGTTTTTCAAAGCTTTGTGCAACACGTTCTGGTCTTATTGCATTAGACTCAATATAGAGATAACGACTTACTTTTTTATCACGCAAAAATTCCAGTGCGTTCTCTGGCTTTAGCAGAAACCATGAATTTTGATAGCTTGAAGACGCCTGATTTGACACTTTCTTAATGGATGCCAATCCAGAAACAGTATTAGACAAGTTTAAGCTGACTGCATTATCCAGAGCTATAAATTCAACATGCGTTGCCTGTGTACTTACCCTAATGTTTTTCTCAATGGCGGCTGATATCGGCAGTAAACCCTTCTCAGAGCTATTGATAAAAGGCATGTATTCAGAAGCTTGAAATGCTAAGTCTTGGTTTTGGCTACTGATTAGATCACTATTTGAATAAGTATTTATTTGAACCCTAGCATTTTTTAATTCTCCGATAGCATGAAAAGCAACCTTATAATACTCCTGTATATTGGGTAAGGATTTAACGGCGTAGCGAATACGCTCATCTTTATCAAGATTATAAACTTGTCTGTAGTTAAGTGGCTGTTCCAGTAAACTCTCATCGATATCGCTTTCTAAAGTAAAGGCAACGTCCTCACTGAAACTTAACTCATATTGACCGGGCTTTAACTCAATATTATTAAAATCAGGCTGTTTATAACCACTACTTTGTATAATCGCGTTATCGGATTTATGGGTGAAAACAGCACTTAGCTCTTCACTGCTATTCAAGGACTCAGCATTCAATCTGACGCTTGCATTTTCAAACAACTTAAAGGTATATTTATTCGTTCGAGGTAAATAAGTATTTAAATTAGAGTATTGTGCCACAGAGGCCGACACCAACTCATCTCTATTCTCGTATTCAAATAAGCGAACGGCCTGAAGCTTAGCGCTTGTACCTTGAGTAGGTGCGACGGAACTCCAGGAATTTTTATACAAACTATTTATTTCGGCGTTTGAAATGGTATCTGCATCAAATGGATAGTATTTGAGTAAGTTCTCTTTTCGGCGATCTGACGCTCTTTGCCAGCGCTGTCTCACCCGAGTCTTACTTTGCCTTTGTTGATAATAAGAACGTACAAGGTAGGCACTGGCCTGTTCTGAATCGATTGAGAAACTTATCTCTTTATCATTAGGCACTTCAATTTCAAGTGTTTTACTGAGCAATACATTTTGTTCATCATTCAACCAAAATGGTGCTACTGAATCTCCAGTATTAACATCAGTAT